>NZ_JBSYHW010000002.1:0-104939 GCF_056108345.1 Cyanobium sp. NIVA-CYA 375
CCGTTACATCAGCACAGCAACCGCAGACGAGGAGATCGACTTGCAAGCGGTTAACTCTGAGCTGGGTTCACTGGAGCAGGCTATTGCTGATGCACGGGATAAGCATAATTCCTTCCTCAGGGAACTGGGGCTACCAGTCTTGCCATGAGCTCTCTTAGACCGCATAACAACCAGATGCAGAAGACGGGAGCCAAGGCTACGTTCAATGCGCAGATGTATGCCCGCTTCTGATCTGGCGCGTTGAACTAAGCCGCTACGCGGCAGATTGCAACAGCTAATTATAGCTCAGTTCCTGTCAGAGGTAGGCATTGCATCGTCTGTCGCTACGACCAGCCCATAACGGCTGAGTGCAGCGATTGGCTGGGCCTCAATGCCGCTCAGCCAGGAGAGAAAGACACTGAGGAATGCACATCCATCGATGTGCAGCGTTCCTTCATCTTTTCTTCCGGAGGCATGACCCATGGATCCTGCTGAACAAGCCAGGCTCGATACTCTCTTAGTTGCAATGACGCAGGCCATGAAGTTACATGGCCTGCGCGACAAGACAATCGATAGTTATAGACGCACGCTCTTTCGCGTCGCTGGACACTTTGGCCGCTGCCCAGATGACCTCAAGCCTGACGAGTTGAAAGAGTACTTCTCTACCATGCTGGAGCAATACTCATGGAGCACGATCAAGGTCGACCTCTCAAGTCTGCAGTTCTTCCACCGCTATGTGTTGGAACGCGAGATGGAATGAATCAAGATTATCCGTCCCCCGCGCGTGCGCACTCTACCTGATATTCCCACCAGGGAAGAAGTACAGCTATTAATCAACACGGTACGCAAGTTGCGCTACCGAATCTTTTTGCTCGTGGTCTACAGCCTGGGGTTGCGGATCAGTGAGTGCCTGGCTCTGGAGGTGGCCGACATCGATGGCAGCCTGCGGCGGGTGCACATCCGTGATGGCAAGGGCGGCAAGGATCGCTACGTTCCCCTGCCGGCAGTGACCCTGCAGGCGATGCGCCGCTTCTGGAGCAGCCACCGCCATCCCCGGCTGCTGTTTCCCTCCCCGGCCGGTCACCAGTTCATCGTGCGCATCGCCAGTGCACCGATGGATGCCAGTGGCGTGCAGGCAGCACTAAGGGCAGCACGACTGGACTGTGGCATCCAGAAAAAACTGACGCTCCACAGCCTGCGCCATGCCTACGCCACCCACCTACTGGAGCAGGGGATGGACCTGAGGCTGATCCAGTCACTGCTCGGCCACAGCAACAGCAACACCACGGCCCGCTATGCCCACATCACCCAGGTGGTGCGCGATCACTGCTGTGATGGTGCTCCTTTCCGAGTTGGTCGAACACCACCAAGGCGAACTGGAGCGCCTGCATGGCCCCCAGCTCCTACCAAGCCACCACCAGGCACTGCAAGCCATGCGGCGCTGCCGCCGCCAGGGCAGTGACCTGATGGTGCTGCACTGCACAGATTGCAGCCACAGCGTCAAGGTTCCCCATTCCTGTGGTCATCGCAGTTGCCCCCACTGCCAGCACACGGGCAGCCAGCGCTGGATCGAGCGGCAGCAGGCCAAACTGCTGACTGTGGAGTATTTCCTAATCACCTTCACGGTGCCAGCCGAGCTGCGGGCTCTGTTCTGGAGCCAGTACCACGAGGCTGATCTGCATCGCGATCAACTGCCATCGCAGTTCCGCGTCGCCTCGAAGAGTTTCACGCCTGAGACTTCATGACATGCATCTTGCCAAGGTACCGAAGAACAAGATACGAACATGAAGGCAGAGCGATGCGCGAGCATGCTTTGCCAATACCTGACACCCTCAGTCGGCTCGCCCAACAAGCCAGTGCGGACGGACTGGCCTTTGGCCAACCGCTTACCGGCCGGCGCTCGGCTGACGCGTCAGGCTGCAAAGCCTGACCTGTACTCCGCATGCGCAGAGAACGCGCTGCCGGTGAGTTCGATATCGCTACGCGCGATGCCGGCCTTCTTTGCCGCGAGCTTCCATCCATCGATGGCACTCACAACATCCTCAACGATCTGCCCTCCGCGTTGTTCATCCAGCCCATAGAACAGCGCGGTGGATAGCACCGTTGTGAGACTCGGCCGGTTGTCCGAGTCGTCGATGTTGAGGACGTGTTCTGCCTTATCGACGTTGGGGTTCACGTCGAATGCAGGTGCGAGACGCCAGCCGGTATCGGCCAGCACAAATCCGTGGTTGCGCAGATGGTCGTCGCGATTGCCGATCGCCACATTGAATGCGACGCGGCGGAACAACTGCTCCAGGTCGGCACTCGTATGCGCACCATCGCCTCGCGTCCGAAGGAGCTGGGCCAGTTCCAGATAGCTTGTGCCCTCGCTCTGTTCCTTGCGTAGCAAGGAACAGAGCGAGGGCACAGAAGCGCCGCGTCCCCTTGGCGCGGTCGAAGCGCTGCACGCAGAACGTATGGAACTCGTTGCTCAACCGCACGACCTTGGCTTTTGACACGTCCACGCCGGCTTTCTGCGCCAAGCCGTGCAAGACGTGTTCCCAGGCGCCGACGTCCCGGTCGTCGTTTCGCGCCGGGAACTTGCCGATCCAGAGCGAACCGTCTGCGTCCGTAAAGTTGGCTTTTGGGCGTGCACCACCCAAGGACGCGCCCGGTGCAACCAGCACTGCTAACCACTTGCGCAGCGCGTCCAGGTCATCGATGCGCCGGTTGCTGAGCTGATACGCGACCGCCTCCAGTTCCCGCAGCGTGGTGACGGGCGGTGCGGCCATCTTCTCGTTGCCCAAGAACTCCTGCGTTCCGACCCCCCGAAAGCGCAGGCCGCCTTGGCGGGTGAAGTCCTGGACTCCGAGCAGGAAGTCCCACGTGTACAGCGTCCGCGGAGGGCGTTTCTCGTCCTTGGCTTGCAGGGCCTCGCGACGCTTCATCAATGTCTGGCCCCAACGGTCCGGCGATGAGTCCAGAAAGATGCCGAAGTTGCCCAACTCGGGCTTGGGAAAGAACGGTGCTTTGTCCAGCGACAGGTCCGGGTCGATCGCGAATGCGCGTGCGTCCCTTAGCCACGCTTGTTCGTATTGGAAGCGGATCTGCCCACGGTCATGCGCCAGGGTGCCGACCCGGCATGGCGGCCCCAGGTCCCATTCGAGCCAGACCTCTAGGGCGTTGTCCTGGCCGCTCATGGTGAGTTCTCCGTGCCGTTCGCGCGGCCGCTAGGAGCCTTGGGTGCATCGGCGGAGGCTTGTCTGCGCCGCGCCTGTGACGCGGGCGGTTTGAAGACTAGGTCTTGCAACCTGCGGCCCACCTTGTCGTCTGCCGCCAAAGCATTGAAGTCGGCTTCAAGCCCGAGGACCGCCATCACGCGCAGGTAAGTGCCCAAGGTGGCTCCCGGGTCGCCCGCCTCCACTTTGTAGAGCGACGTTCTGGAGATGCCGGCCCTCTGCGCCACGACGGCGTTGCTCAACTTGCGCCGCAGCGTGCGAGCCTCAGCCGCTCGCCCAACTGGGAAAGCAGCCTTTGCTCCTGCGGGAAGACGACCGGGGGCTTGCTTGGCATTTTGCCATTATGGACATTCTTTTAAACAAATGTCCATAATGGCGGACTTCTTGCATGGAAGAGGCTGTGCGAAGACAAATTTCTCGCAGTTCCTGTCCCGCGAGAACGCGCAGATGGCCGCCTTTCTGCGGCGCTGCCTGGAGGTGGGCGATCGGGGCCGCACGATTGAGCAGATCCGCGACGGCAAGGGCATCTACGTCATCGAGAGGGAAACGGGCGAGGAGGGGGAGGCCGAAGCCTTCCCCACGCCCCAGGAGCTGTGGCAGCGCACCTTCGCCGAAGAGAACGCCTGGCGTGATCGTTTCGCCGCCATCCCCTACCCCGACAAGGGCGGCAGCTGGCAGATCCGCTTCTACCAGGAGATCGCCGTGAAGCGGGTGCTGGAGGCAATCACCTCCGGCCAGAACCGCATCCTGTTGACACTGGCCACCGGCACCGGCAAAACCTCGATCGCCTTCCAGATCCTCTGGAAGCTGTTTGCCGCCCGCTGAAGCTCAGTGGCGAGCCCACGCGCCGGCCCCGCATTCAGTTTCTGGCCGACCGCAACAACCTCGCCGATCAGGCCTTCAACGACTTCACCGCCTTTGCCGCCTTCGAGGAGAACGCCCTGGCGCGGATCGAACCCGATGACCTGCGCAAAAAGGGTCGGGTGCCCACCAACGCCAGCGTCTTCCAAACCTTCATGAGCGGCCCGCCGGTGGACGGCAAGCCCTCCCCCTGGTTTGGCCAGTACCCGGCCGATTTCTTCGACTTCATCGTGATCGATGAATGCCACCGTGGCGGAGCCAACAACGAATCCACTTGGCGCGGCATCCTCGAGTACTTCGCCCCTGCCGTGCAGCTGGGCCTCACCGCCACCCCCCGCCGCGCCGGCAACACCGACACCTACGCCTACGCCTACTTCGGCGATCCGGTGTTCACTTACTCCCTCAAAGAGGGCATCAACGACGGCTTCCTCACACCCTTCCGCGTCAAGCAGATCACCACCACTCTCGATGAATACGTCTACACGCCCGATGACACGGTGGTGGAAGGTGAGATCGAAGCCGGCAAGCTCTACAAGGAAGCCGACTTCAACAAAATCATCGAGATCAAACAGCGCGAACAGCAGCGGGTGGAGATCTTTCTGGGCCAGATCGATCAACGCCAGAAAACCCTGGTGTTCTGTGCCACCCAGGACCATGCCCTGGCGATCCGTGACCTGATCAACAAGCTCAAGACCAGCACCGATCCCAACTACTGCTAGCGGATCACCGCCAACGACGGTGAACTGGGCAACACCTGGCTGCGGGCCTTCCAGGACAACGAAAAGACGATCCCCACCATCCTCACCACCTGGCAAAAACTCTCCACGGGGGTCGATGCCCGCAACCTGCGCAACATCGTGCTGCTGCGGCCGGTGAACTCGATGATCGAGTTCAAGCAGATCATCGGCCGTGGCACTCGCCTGTTCGACGGCAAGGAGTACTTCACCATCTACGACTTCGTGAAGGCCCACCACCACTTCAGTGATCCTGAGTGGGATGGCGAACCCCAGGAGCCCGAACCCCTTGGCCCCGGGCAAGCTCTTCCCCCACCTGAACCACCGGAACCCAATGACCCCGACGGGGATGACGACACCAGCGGCCAGGCCCGACGCCAAAAGGCCCGCATCAAGCTGGGCGACGGCAAGGAACGCTCCATCCAGCACATGATGGTGACCAGCTTCTGGCACCCAGACGGCACACCGATGAGTTCCCAGCAGTTCCTGGAACTGCTCTATGGAAAACTACCGGACTTCGTGAAAGACGAAGCCGAGCTGCGGGAACTCTGGAGTTTCCCAGACACTCGCCGCAAGCTGCTGCAGGGCCTCGAGGAGCAGGGGTTTGGTGCAGCCCAGCTGGCCGAGATGCAGATGATCATCAATGCCGCGAACAATGATCTTTTCGACGTGCTGGCCCATGTGGCCTATGCCCTGCAGCCCATCCCCCGTGAGGAGCGCGCTGCGCATGCACGCCTTTACATCCATTCCAAATGCACGAGCAAGCAGCAGCTCTTCCTAAATTTTGTTCTCCAGCACTACGTGACGCTGGGTGTGCAAGAGCTGGCTCTGGAAAAGCTCACGCCATTGCTGCAGCTCCGCTACCAGAACTCCATCGCTGATGCCGTCGCCGATCTGGGCAGACCAGAAGACATCGGCCAGCTCTTTTCAGGCTTCCAGAGGTATCTCTATGAGGCATCTGCCTGATTCCTGCTTCGTTCTTTAAGGCCTGTAACCGCGAAAAGAAAGTGCCTAACAATCCATTGCACCTGACCCGCCACCTAAGACTTGCTGGCACACCCTCCAGCTCATGGCGGGCAGGTGATCGAGAGCGTTCAACAGATCACACGTGCGGCCGCCAAAACGGTTCCGGCTTGGAATCCGCTCGTAAGTACAATGGATGCTTCGGACGGCCCTGTTTTGTTGTCCCAAGGCTCATAACCAACTTACCGATCATTTGGCAAACCACGACTTCACGTGTTGGCTCGCAGTGGGCACCCCAACACGCGACGATTGCATTAACTTCGCTTCCATAATGCCTTAATAATTGATCATTTTTTGGTCCAACTGGATCCGCTGCCGCTTTCATATCACTAGGATCAGTCGCACGGAAGGCATACGCATTAAGCATATACATTCCGTCGAATCCCCACTTTCTTGCAAAATTTTTGCAGCGTCGAATAGTTGGGTCATCAATTGATTCATCTGCGGCCGATGGATTCAAGCCAACGAATGCGACCATATCGCAACTTAATCCTAAATTCCATCGGCGCCACAATGCGTATCGCCATGTCCGACAATCCGAAAAGATGGCACCGCTAGCCTTATCATCGTAATAGTCAAACAAATTATTTCCCCAAAGCCCCACCTGCCTGTTTTCAAACACTACTACCTACATATTACGAATTCGGAAAATTAAAGTGTTGGCTGTCAGCAAACCTTCCTTTAATCTCCTTGCACACGCACGCCAGTTAGTGGGTAGCAGTCACTGGCATGGCAGCGCATCACCGCCCCCTTGGTGATTAAGTTTCTACTCTGCACGGGTGATCGCGGTGGGCCAGGCCAGGCGATCGGATCTCTCCAGCACGCTGCTGGCCCCAATCGAAGCCTGGTTCAGCCAGCAGGGCTGGACGCCGATGCCGTTCCAGCGGCAAGCCTGGAATGCCTACCTGGCGGGCGGCAGCGGCCTGATTCAGGTGCCCACCGG
Source organism: Cyanobium sp. NIVA-CYA 375 (assembly GCF_056108345.1). Classification (NCBI taxonomy): domain Bacteria; kingdom Bacillati; phylum Cyanobacteriota; class Cyanophyceae; order Synechococcales; family Prochlorococcaceae; genus Cyanobium; species Cyanobium sp. NIVA-CYA 375. The sequence continues at coordinate 6,759 of NZ_JBSYHW010000002.1, forward strand.
CTCCGGCAAAACCTATGCCGCCGTGATGGGTCCGATCGCTGAGCTTCTAGCCGCTCCAGGCCCAGGTTTGCGCCTGCTCTATCTCACCCCCCTGCGGGCCCTGAGTCGCGACCTCGCCCTCGCTATCCAGGCGCCGATCGAGGCGATGGGCTGGCCGCTGCGGCTGGGAATCCGCAATGGCGACACCTCCAGCTACGAGCGCGGTAAGCAACTGCGCACCCCTCCCCAGATCCTGATCACCACCCCCGAATCCCTCAGCCTGCTGCTCGCTAATCCGAAGGCCACCGAGCTGGTTGCCGCCTTGCAGGCGGTGGTGCTGGATGAGTGGCACGAGCTGATGGGCAGCAAGCGCGGCAGCCAAACCGAGCTGTGCCTCAGCTGGCTGCGTCAGCAGCGGCCCGGCCTGCGCACCTGGGCGATCAGCGCCACGATCGGCAACCTAAAAGAAGCCGCCAGCGCCGCCCTGGGAGTGGGCTCCGGAGAGCCACAGATCATCACCGCCAACGTCTCCCGGCCCACGGCGATCCGCAGCCTGCTGCCCGAGTCGATCGATGGTTTCCCCTGGGCAGGTCACCTGGGCCTGCGCATGTACGAGGAGCTGGTGGCAGCCCTCAACCCGGCAGTTTCCACCCTGCTGTTCACCAACACCCGCAACCAGGCCGAGCGCTGGCACCAGTGCCTCCGCTACGCCTGCCCGGAGATGGAAGGCGCCCTGGCTCTGCACCACAGCGCTATCGATCGGGCCGAACGAGAGGCGATTGAGGCCGGTGTCAAAAGCGGGGCCCTTCGCTGGGTGGTGGCCACCAGCTCCCTCGATCTGGGCGTCGACTTCCAGCCGGTGGAGAGCGTGGTGCAGATCGGCTCAGCCAAAAACCTGGCGCGGCTGCTGCAGCGTGCCGGCCGCAGCGCCCACAACCCCGGCGGCACCTCCCAGGTGCTGTTCATGCCCACCCATGCCCTGGAGCTCCTCGAGCTCAGCGCCCTGCGGCGGGGCCTGGCCGCGGGGCTAGTGGAGGAGCGCCACCCGCCGCACGCCCCGCTCGATGTGCTGCTGCAGCATCTCACCAGCCTGGCCTGCGGCCCCGGCTTCCAAGCCGAAAGCGAGCTGGCGGCAGTCCGCAGCGCCTGGAGCTACCGCCAGCTCAGCGACGACGACTGGCAGTGGTGCCTGCGTTTCCTCGAGCACGGCGGCGACTGCCTCGGCGCCTATCCCCGCTACCGCAAGCTCGAGCGCGAGCCCCTTACCGCCGGCACTACCGAGCCCTTTCTCTACCGGATCAAAGAAAAGACCATCGCCCGGCTGCACAGGCTCAACATCGGCACAATCACCGCCGACCGCGCCGTCACCGTGCGCTTCGTGCGCGGCGCCGTGCTCGGTCATGTGGAGGAAGCCTTCATCGGCCGGCTCAAAGCCGGGGATGTGTTCTTTTTTGCCGGTCGCCAGCTCGAATTCGTGCGGCTGCGGGAGATGACCGCCCAGGTAAAGGCCACCACCAAAAAAAGCTCCACCGTGCCCGCCTGGTCCGGTGGCCAGATGGCTCTCTCCGATCTGCTCAGCCAGCACCTGCGCGCCGAAGTCGACCGCTGTGCCCGCGCTCTAGCGGGAGAGGCAAGCCTCGACAGCCCAGAACTGCAGGCGCTCGAGCCCCTGCTGCAGCGCCAGGCCCAGCTCTCGCGCCTGCCGAAACAGGATGACTTGCTGGTGGAGGTGTGCCGCAGCCGGGAGGGCAGCCATCTTTACGCCTATCCCTTTGAGGGCCGCTTCGTGCATGAAGGACTTGGCTTTCTCTGGGCCTGGCGCCTGGCCCGCCAGCAGCCCAGCACGATCACCGTTTCGGTAAACGACTACGGCTTCGAGTTACTGGCCCCCAAGGGCTACCCGTTTGAGGAGCTATTCGATCTCCACGGCGATGCCCTGCTGGACAACACCAACCTCGAGGCCGATCTACAGCAGGCCATCAACCTCTCCGAACTCTGCCGCCGCCGCTTCCGGGCCATTGCCCAGATCAGTGGGCTGGTGCTCAACGGCTATCCCGGCCAGGCCAGATCGGGCGGCCAGCTGCAGATCAGCGCCGCCCTGCTATTTGATGTGTTCAGCCAACACGAGCCCCACAATCGCCTGGTGGCGCAGGCCCGATCTGAGGTGCTGCGCGAACAGCTCGACCTGCCCCGAATCACCGGTGCCCTAAAGCGATTGCAGCGTTGCACGCTGCAACTCGAATGCACCCCCAGGCCCGGCCCCCTGGCCTTTCCCCTGCTGGCGGAGCGCCTCAACAACCGCATGAGCAATGAATCACTTCTGCAGCGACTTGAGCGCTTACGGCAGGAAGCCGAACGGGTCGAGACAGACCTTTCTAGGGTTTGATATTCATCAGGATTGGCTAAGTGCGGGTACAACCCCGAATCCTGATTGAGCAGCTCCTGCGCTTTGGCCGGCGACAGCGGCCCGTGGCCCTGCTGCCTGTGCTGGTGCTGGCCGGGGGCCTGATTCTCACCGCAGCCGTCTGCGAACAAACCCGCCGCTTCGGCGTTCAGAAGCACCTCCGCATTGAAACCACCCTGCTCGACAACGTCGTGGATGCCCTGCGCGGCAAGCTCGACGTCAACATCGCCTTGCTCGCCGCCGTGGTGGGGCTATTCAACGCCTCCAGCGGGGTGGATCGCCAACAATTCAGCACCTTTTTCGATACCGTTTCGCTCAACACAACCCACCTAAAGGGCGTGCAGGGGGTCGGCTTTGCCCGCTGGCTCCCGGCCGTTCAGCTCCAGGCCTATGAGGCTCGCATCCGCAGCGAAGGCTTTCCCACCTTCACTGTGCGGCCCCCCGGCCCCCGGGCAAACTTCAGCGCCATCGAATTTCTAGAGCCCTTCGACTGGCGCAACCAACGGGCCTTCGGCTTCGACATGTTCAGCGAGCCGGTGCGGCGGCAGGCCATGCAACGCGCCTGGCGCACCGGCAATGCCAGCCTCACGGGCAAGGTGCGACTGATGCAGGAAACCCAGGAAGACCTCCAAGGAGGAGTGCTGATTTATCTGCCGATCTTTGCCGACCAAGGGCTAGTGCGGGGGATCAATCAACAAGAGCTACTGGGTTGGGCCTATTCCCCCCTACGCATCAACGATGTGGTGAACAGCGCCATCAGCGGCATCGACAACACCGATCTAGCTGGAGCTGGCGTGCTCGTGTTCGATGGTGACCAACCCGACGCCAGTCGCCTCCTCTTCGACAACCTCAGGTTGCAGAGCCGCAACGAGCTGCGCCATCCCAGCTACGAGACCATCGCAATGGCCGGGCGCACCTGGCTGGTGGGCGTTCAGCTCGCGCCCCGACTGGTGGGAGCGAACGGTATCGACTCCGCCTACTGGATGAATCTGGTCGTGGGTTTGGCCAGCAGCCTGATAGCGGCCCTGCTCACCCGGATTCTCGTCAGCAACCATCTCGCCACCCGCGAAGCTCTGGCGATCAGCGAGGCGGCCGCCCAAGAGCGGGCCCTGGCCAGCACGGTGTTTGAAGAGAGCGGCCAAGGGATTCTGGTCAGCAATCCCGAAGGCCGGATCTTGATGGCCAACAACGCCTTTACCCAGCTCACCGGCTACCGCCTCTCAGAAATCAAGGGGCAACGCACCAACCTGCTCAAATCCGGGCGGCACGAAAACGCTTTCTACCAGCGGATGTGGGATGAATTGATTCACAAGGGCTTCTGGGAAGGCGACATCTGGAACCGGGTGCGCAGCGGTGAAATCCGCTGCCATCACCTCAGCATTTCCACCGTGCGCGACGACAGACTCGAGCCTCAGTACTACGTGGGAATGCTGCAGGACGTGACCGAGCGGCAACAGGCTGAACAGGCCGTGCGCTTCATGGCCCAGCACGACACCCTGACCGGATTGGCCAACCGCTCGATGCTGATGGAGCAGCTGGAGCGACACCTCTCCCTGGCAAAACGCCACGGCCATGCAGTCGCCCTGCTTTACCTCGACCTTGACGGCTTCAAACCTGTTAATGATCGTTTTGGTCACAACGTGGGCGACCGGGTGTTGCAGCTAGTTGCCGATCGCTTCCGCAGCGTGATCCGCGAAGGCGACCTGCTCTGCCGCCAGGGGGGCGATGAATTCGTTGTGCTGGTGCCAGAGGCTGGCAGCACCGAGGAACTTGAAAGCATGGCCTGGAAGCTGGTGGTAGCAAGTCGCGCTCCATACCTCGAAGTGGACCCCTCCATTGCGATTTCAGCCAGCGTGGGCATAGCCCGCTACCCGGAACACGGCTACACGAGCGAGCAGTTGCTGGCAGCAGCTGACAACGCCATGTACGCAGCCAAGCGGGCCCAAACCAATCCGGTGCAGGTGTGCCTTGGCTCCCAGCGCTATCTCAAGCCTGCTCCAGACGCTTGACGATCACAGCCATCAGTGCAAAAGAACCAGCCAGAGCAATCAATAGGGCGATGGTCATGGCAGAAGCATCTACAGATCCACATGTTATCTCTGCTCAAGGGGAATCCAGGAGGCGTTGATCCCCATACCCCGCCGCCGGCGTTTGGCGCCTGGCAACCCCTGAACCAGTAACCACACCATTCCATGACCCTGAAGCTTTACGGCGGCGCCCGCAGCCGCGCCTCAATGCCCCGGTGGTATCTGGAGGAGAAGGGGATTGCCTACGACTGGATTCAGCTCGACATGGAGGCAAGCGAGCACAAGCAGGAAGCCTTTTGTGCCATCAACCCCTTCGCCAAGGTGCCAGCCCTGGTTGATGAAACACTGGGCGCGCCGGGCGGCAAACCGCTGCAGCTGTTTGAAAGCGGCGCCATCCTGCTGCATCTAGCCGACCACCACGCCAACGAATTCACTGGCACCACGGCTGAGGTGGCGGCCCAGAGGGCCCTGGCAAACCAGTGGATCTTGTTTGCCAATGCCACCCTGGCGGTGGCGCTGTTTGTGCCTACCAACCGGGAGCGGGAATTCCCGAAGTTGATGGAGGTGCTCGATGGGCTGCTGGCAGACGGCCGCTCGCTGCTGGCAGGGCCTTGGGGAGATCCAGCCTGGAGCGTTGCCGACTGCGCCGTAAATGCCTACCTGGCCTACCTGCCGATCTTCTTCCCCCAGATCGACCTAACTCCCTACCCCAACGTGCAGGCCACGATCACCGCCACCCAGGCCCGACCGGCCTACCGACGCGGCATGGGCAGGGCCTGAATCAAGAACCCTGGCCTGGCGCTAGTAGCGCCCCAACCAAGCAGGCGCCCTCCAGGTCGGCTCCCTGCAGCTGGGTATCGCGCAGGTCGCAACCACTTAGATCCGCCTGGCGCAGATTGCAGCTGCGCAGGTTGGCTCCATAGATGCAGCTGCCCTGCAGATTGGCGCCCTGCAGGTTGGCGCCCTCCAACAGGGCAAAACTGAGGTCAGCCTCCGCGAAATCAGCATGGCCAAGATCCGTGAGTTGATCGAGTCCTGAGCGGAAGTCGGCTTCAACCAACCTCGCTTGTTTCCAGCTGCTGCCAGCAGCCACAACGCCGCGTAGACAGCAGCGGTGCATCACGGCCCGATCAAAGTTCGATTCCTGGAGGCGACAGCCAGAAAGGTCGGCTTCGTGCCAAAAGGATCCCTGGGCTTGCATGGCGGAGAGATCCGCTCCCCACAGCAACGCCTGCTGAAAGCAGCAGCGTTGCACCTGCGCCCCCCGAAGACGGGCATGGCCGAAACGTGCTTCCTTAAAACAACTGCCTTCCAAATTGCAATCAGAGAGGTCGAGATCGAGACCGTCAACGCCACCGAGACGCAGACCCTGGAGATTGCGCTCGCCGGCCTCCAAGGCCGCACTCAGGTATTGGCGGCTGGTCTGCTCTTCTGCCATCAGAGAAAGGCAGCAAGGGCATCTAGTTGCTGGCGGCGAAAAGCAAGCAACAACTTTTCAGCCTGAGCAATCAGCTTGAAGACGCCCATATCGACTACCTCGTAGTAGACGAGGGCCCCCTCTGGTTGGCGCTGCACCACACCGGCGATGGTAAGCAGCTTGAGATGTTTCGAAACCAGCGCCTGGCTCAGGCCGGTGCTGTCCACAACGGCAGTCACGTTGAGGGGGCCCGCCCGCAGGGCATGGAGTACGGCAAGCCGATTCGGCTCCGAAAATACCTTGAAATAGTCAGCCAGGTGCTCCACCGCCAAGCTCCACTGCAATTTGATTGGATCACTCTAGAGCATCAAACGCATAGCAGCTACTCTAGAAACACATTTCCGTGATATCCTGATAGCCGTACAGCCTGCGAACTGCCACTGAATCGCTAGGTATCTCCCGCCTGGACTTAATCACCTGGACTTGATCACCTAGGCAGCGGGCCGACGCCCTCGCCCTCTGCACTGCCGAATCCCTATTCCCATCTCTCCCATGGCAAGCACAGCACCAGCCCCACACCTGCGGGAAAACATGCTCGCCCCGCGCTTCTACACCACAGATGTCGCCAGGGCCGCCCGTACAGACCTGGGGCAGCAACGGCCAGCCTTCGACGCCATGCTCGCCGAGATGGAGGCCGACTACAACCGCGATCACTTCGATCGCAAGGTCCCCATGGGCCGCATGTGCAGCCTGAATCCAACCGAGAAGGACGCCTACGAGAGCTACCTGGTGCGCTCCTGCGTGTCAGAGTTTTCAGGATTTTTATTGTTCAAGGAGCTTTCTCGCCAGCTGATGAAGGCTCAGCGAACAGACCTTGGCCGCCTATTTAATCTGATGGCCAGAGACGAGGCCAGGCACGCTGGATTTCTGAACAGAGCCCTTGTGGCCGAGGGGATTGAGATCGATCTACCTTCACTCAGCAGCAAGAGGCCCGTGACTTGGTTTCCACTGAACTGGGTTCTTTATTCCGTATTTCTATCTGAAAAGATTGGCTATTGGCGTTATATTTTAATTGATCGCCACCTCAAGGCCAATCCAGGGCATTCTTTCGCGCCCCTATTCGACTTCTTTGAACCATGGTGTCAGGACGAAAACCGCCACGGCGACATTTTTAACCTGCTGATCCGCTGCTGGCCAGGGATAACTAGTGGCATTAGAGGCAGACTGCTAAGTCGCTTTTTTCTCTGGAGTGTTTTTCTAACACACAGCCTCACGGTCTGTGAGCGGGGCAACTTCTACCAGCTGCTTGGCATGGATCCGGAACATTTTGACGATGAGGTCATCCGCCAGACCAACCGCTCAGCGCGTCGTGCCTTTCCCGTGGTATTCAAGCTGGAGGCTAGCTATTTCGGCCTGCGTAATCAACTGGTTGAGACCTTTCACCAGCTGAAAGCCAGTGAAACAAACCTCATGGGGCAGCTGGCCCTCAAGGCACGCTTTGGCTTCCTGCTACTTCAGCAATTGATGCAACCGATGGAGCTTTCAAATGAGCTCTCTAAATGACTGCCCTAAACGACTTCTCTGAATAAATTTACCTAATCAAATTTGCGATAGACACTATGAAAATTATGAATAATCATTCCATTCCCGACATCACCAACCCCGTCTACCGCGATGCCTACAGCCGCATCAACGGCATGGTGGTGGTGGGTGAAAATCTCGCTGGTCGCCATTTCCGACTGCTTGCCCGCGCCATTCCAAATGATCAGCAGGAACTGGAGCGACTAGCCGCCATGGAAGGGCGCCACGCCAGCGACTTCATGGGCTGCGGTCGCAACCTTGGAATCAAGCCCGATCTAGGCCTGGCACGGCGCCTGTTCGCCCCGCTGCACGAGCTGTTCCTGAGGTGCAACCAGCAGGGCGACCTGCCGGGTTGCCTGGTGATTCAGGGCTTGATTGTGGAGTGTTTTGCCCTTTCGGCTTACCACGCCTACCTGCCCGTGGCCGACACCTATGCCCAGCCCATCACCGCCGCTGTAATCAGCGATGAAGGTGAGCATCTGGGCTACGCGGAGCGCTGGTTGCATGCCCACTTCAGCGCAGCGCAGACATCCGCCGGCACGGTCAGCCGCAAAGCTTTGCCGATCACTCTGGCCATCCTGCAGACCCTGGCCAAGGACCTCAAGGCCATCGGCATGGACCCGCACGAGGTGCTCGCAAATTTCAGCGAGCTCTTTCTTCAAGCCCTGAAAGCCAGCGGCTTTGATCAAACAGCAGCCAGACGCATCGTTACCGGAGGCCTGGCTGCTGCTGCAACTAGCTGATCCAGGCCAGGTCAGCGAGGGGCGCGGGGGAGGGGAGATCAATCGCTTCGCCCATCAGCCAGGCACTGCTGAGCTGCATGGGCCGTAAATCGCCACCCAACCGCAACTGCAGCCAGACAGCGACGCTGGGATCGAGGATGGCAATCGCCTCCGAACCCAGCATGGAGCAGAAGCTCGGCGGGCAGTACCAGAGGCCCGCCTCGCCTATTCCCTGATGACGGCGTCGCTCGAGCATCAGTTCGCGCAGCTGGCCATCCCCACTGAGCGCTGGGAACGGAGCCACTAGCAACTGCAGCTGGAGTAGGTCCGTCGGCGGCGGGCCCGGCTGGGGCTCAAAGGGTATGGCCATGGGAAACGTTGCAACGTTTTAGGAATCACGGAACAGTGTAACAACGGTAGTGGCATATCATTGATCCAGTTTACGCCGCCCGTCCGGGCAGGTCCGATGCTCTCCTCTCCTTCCCTGTCCACCACCTCCCAGCAGGGCCAAACCCTTGGACCTCGGGTGCGCAAACTGCACGCCCATATCGGCAAGGCCCACCATCAGGCGGAAGGGATGGAGTTTTCTAGGGCTCTACTGGAAGGGAGAGCCAAGCCGCTGCAGCTGGCAGGTCTGCTGAGGGCGCTGCTCCCGGCCTACACCCTGCTTGAGCAGGAGGCCCCCGACCTAGCCACCGCCCTTGGCGCAACGAACATTCCTTGGTCAGATCTGGCCCGCAGGCACGCCCTAGAGCACGACCTGGAACAGCTCGCCGTGTTGCCAGCAACACCGGAATCAGCGGCAGCAGCCAGCTGGCTGGCGCAGGTCAAGTTGCTGGCTCGCCAGGCACCCCACCGGCTGATGGCACACGTTTATGTGCGTTATGGCGGCGATCTCTCCGGCGGACAGCAACTTGGGGGCCAAGCCAACATCATTCTGGGCCGCCATGGCTTGCCAGCACTGAAATTCTGGTCATTTGAGCAAGAGATCCCTGCCCTGAAAATAGCCCTGCATGACGGTTTTGAGCAGATGGATCTATCGGAGGCTGAAGAGGAGGAGTTGCTGGATGAAGCCGTAGCGGCTTTCAAGCTCACCCAGAAACTGCTAGCCGAACTCGCCGAGATCTAAGGCGGCAACGCATCCCAGCCCCCCAACCCAACCCCTCACTCCCATGCCCGCCATCGCCACTGCGCTCAGCCCGATCGAGCTGCTGCACAAGTACAACAAGCCCGTTCCCCGATATACCAGCTATCCCACCGCAGCAGCGTTTGAGATCGGAATTGGAGCAGGGGATCTCAGCCGGCAACTTGCCCAACCAACCAGCGCACCCCTTTCGCTCTACGTGCATGTGCCCTTCTGCCGCCATGCCTGCTGGTATTGCGGCTGCAACCGGGTGACAACCCAACTCGGCTCCAAGGTGGTGGAGCCATACTTGGCCTCATTGGGGATTGAGCTGGAGCTCCTCAGGGCAGTCATGCCACAACGACGTCGGGTCGCCCAACTGCACTGGGGGGGCGGTACCCCCAACTACCTCAATCAGCAAGAATCTGCCCGGCTCTGGGGATTACTGGAGCAGCACTTCGATCTCGAGCCCAACCTCGATGCTTCCATCGAGGTTAATCCTGAATTCCTCAGTCGCGAGGAGGTGCTGCATCTGCGGGGCCTGGGATTTAACCGCATCAGCTTTGGCATTCAGGACGCCAATCCAGAGGTGCAGAAGGCTGTGAATCGAATCGTGCCAGCGGAGCAGTTGCTCCGGGTGATGGGCTGGCTACGGGAGGCGGATTTCTACAGCGTGAATGTGGATCTGATCTGCGGCCTGCCGCTCCAGACACCGGAGCGCTTCCGCCAGACCCTGGCGCTGGTGCAGCAGTTGCGCCCTGATCGCATCTCCCTGTTCTCCTTTGCCTACCTGCCGGAGCAGTTGCCACTGCAACGCAAAATTGCCGCCAGCGATCTACCCAACCAGGGCGACCGCTTGATGATGCTCGAAGACGCCCAGCAGCTGCTCTGCGGTGCTGGCTACGAGGCTGTTGGCATGGATCACTACGCCCTCGCCGGCGACAGCCTGGCAGAGGCCGCCCGAGCTGGGCTGCTGCATCGAAACTTTCAGGGGTACACAACCGGTGGGGAGCTGGAGCTGCTGGGGGTGGGGCCCACCGCCATCAGCCAATTCCCGCACCTATTCACCCAGAACGAACGGGATCTCAAGGCCTACACCCGGGCCCTTGAAGAGGGTCGCCTGCCCGTGGAGCGCGGCTTGGTTGTGAAGGATGCGGAGACGCTGGACCGGCGCGAATTGATCCGTCAGGTGATGTGCGAATTTGCAGCGACCCTTGAGCTTGATCGCTTCAGTAGGGAGTGGCAAGAACTGCAGGAGCTGGCCAAAGATGGGTTGGTGAAACTGGAAACCAGCGGTCGGCTTGGCTTGGTCACAGTCACCACCTCGGGCCGCTGGCTGATCCGCACCATCGCCGCAGTCTTCGACCCGCAACAGCAACAGCGCGCTTCTGGATCCCGCCTGGTTTAAGCCGTCACCAACCAGCGGCCAGCCGCCGCCAGCACCAGGGCCAGAGCCAATCCGCCCCAACGGCTCCAGCCGGCTGGCTGAAAACGGGGAATCAACATGGCCGTGCCCGCCACTCCCACCAGCACGGCCGCGCTCTGGCAAAAAGCGATCACATGGGTGTCGGCACTCCAGCGGGGCAGATCCGGCCAGCCAAAGCTCACCGGCAACAACAGCCCCGCCTCCTGGAGCCCCAGGGGCAGGTACCGGGCCAGCAGCAGCGCCCAGAGCAAGGGCAGCAGCAGGTGCAGGGGAGCTGGTGGACAGACCCAGCAGGCGGCGCAATGCAAGCCAGCCAAGGGACGGCAACGCCAGCGCCAGCATCCCGATGGCAAAGCGCGCCAGCAACGGACCGGCCTGCAGACTCTCGGGCGCCAGTGGCAACCAGCCCACCAGCCGCTGCCAATGATGCAGGCTGATACCGCCAGCCAGCACAAGGATCAGGCCCGCTTCTCCAGCGGGTGGATCCATATCCCGCTGCAGATCGGCAGCCGGTGGCCTTAAGCGCAGCTGCACCGAACGATGGGGGCAGGCGGCGGCACAGGTGAAGCAGAGTACGCAGTTGCGGTTGTCGGTGAGGTGGGCTGGATGGGTGCCGAGGGGACAGCCGGAGGTAGCAAGTCCCTCTCCCACCGCAGGCCCTCCCTTGAAGCAGCCGTAGCTGCTGCAGCTGCCACTGCAGGTGCCCGATTGGGCCCGCAATTCAGTCATGGCGAGCTTGGCAAAAAGGCCATTCATGCCGCCCACTGGGCAGAGAAAACGGCACCAGAAACGCTTCTCGAAGAGCAAGGAGCCCAGCACCGCACCAGCGGTGATCCCCAGCAGCAAGCAACTGCTGAGCCAGGCGGTGTTCTCCAGATTTGCCAGCTCCTCCCAGAGCAGGATCCCAGCGAAGCCGGCAGCCAGCACGGGCGCGCCCCACTGGTCCAATTCACCGCGCGGCCAGGGCCTGGGCTGCCAACCCAGCCGCCGGGCCAGCCCCTGGGTGATCTCTCCCCAAACCATGAAGGGACACACCGCACACCAGAATCGACCCACCAGGGGGTACGACAGCAATATCAGGGGCCACCACCACGCCCAGAACAGGTTGAGAGCGCCGTTGTGCTCCCGAGACTGCGGCCCCAGCCACAGCCATAGGTTCACGGCCACAAACAACCAGCTCACCAGCCCAAATTTGAGGCCAGCCCAAAGCGAGGGCTGACGCAACAGCTGACGCAGGGGTGGGCGCCAACGCCAGAGATCAAATCTCAGCCGTTGCGGACGATTGGCTGTCCAGAACACATCCTCAGGCAGCAGCACCCCTTGGGGGCTCTTTTTGTCGCTGCCCTGCAGCCGCACCTGTTCCATGGCCCGAGCGATCAAGCCATCCAGCTCGCGCAAGTTGTTGGGAAAGTCGTAGTTCTGGAGTCGCCTCACCACCGCATCACTGACCTGCGGCAGCACCTCCCAACCGGCGCTACGGGCCTGCTGGCGCAGTCCATAGCGCAACCATTCGCCCAGGTCCTGGCGCCGCACCCGCAACGGTGGCACCCGGATCAGATCGCAGACCTGATCAAAAGCAGGCAGGGCGGCCTCGGCGGTGAAAAACACCCTGCCACCGAAATGGCGCGGTCTGCTGCCCTCCCCCGGACAGCACCAGCGCCCTGTGCGAGCCAGCTCCAGCAAGCTCAGCTGCAGGGACGGCTGCACCTGGTCGAGCTTGTCGATCAGCAGCGCGCCATTGCCGAGGCACTCCAGCAAAGACCCGTCGCCATCACTGCCTGGCTGGCCGAACAAATTGGCGCCATCAGCCCGCAACGTAGCTCCATCGAGACGCACCAGCCACTGCCGGCGCGCGGCAGAGCCGAAATGAATCAGGGCCGCGATGTTGTCCTTTTCCAGCCCCGGCTCGCCGCTGACCAACACGGCGTGCCCAGCGGGGTCAGCGGCAGCCTGGCGGATCTGCTCGCGCAGGCGCTGGGCATAGCGACTGCTGCCCACCACACCACGCCGCACCCGCCCCAGCAAGTACGGGGCCAGGGTCAACAGGGTGGCGGAAGGATCCTTAGGCATCAACGCTACCGATGATGGCTCGTACACGCTCCCACGTCCGATGCGCCCAGGGCATGGTGTGAACGCAGACCGAAGCGCTGCTGCAGCAAGCGTCAGCTTTAAATGGCGGGGCCAGCCGCTGCAGCTGCTTGGCGCCAAGGCGGCGTGGGACCCCAAGCGCCGGGCCTTGTTAGTGGCGGATTTGCATCTGGGCAAGGCGGAAACCTTCCAAACCCACGGCATTCCCCTGCCCAGCGATGGCGACGGCGAGACCCTCAATGGGCTCCTGGCATTGGCCCATCAGCTGGTGCCCCAGCAGGTGATGGTGCTGGGAGACCTGATCCATAGCCGCTTAGGGATCACCGGCGAACTCCGCGCCAAGCTGGCGGCCCTACCGGAGCTGCTGGGCTGCCAACTGCGCCTGATCGGCGGCAACCACGAGCAGGGCAGCTGGATCGAGGGGCTGCCGCAAGAGCCCTCCCAAGCCCTTGGCCCCTGGTGGCTGAGCCACATTCCAGAGCCGCGGGCGGGCCTGCTGAATATTTGCGGCCACCTCCATCCAGTGGCGGTGGTGGGCAGGGGTGCCGATCGGCTGCGGCTGCCCTGCTTCAGCTACTGCGAAACCAGTGAGCGCCTAGCCCTACCCGCCTACGGCAGCTTGACCGGAGGCCATCCCTGCTCCCCAGGTGAACGGATCTGGCTGGTGGCAGAGGGTGCCATCGTTGCTTGGCCTCAGGGCTCAAGGCGGCTAGCTCGGCCCTGATCGGCTGATACTCCTGCCTTATCCCGCTGCCGCCAGGGCCCGCACCACATCGCCGCGGGTCAATACGCCCACGGGCCGGCCAGCCTGATCGAGCACAAACAACCGCTGGGTACTGCGCTCATGCAGCAGGCCCGCGGCTGCCGGCAGAGGCAGCTCGGCGCTGCAGCTATGGGGGTGTTGGCTCATTACCTCACCCACGGTGCTGCCGAGCACCTGGTGCACCTCCTTGTCCCAGTTGAGAGGGTTGCGCAGGTAGATCACCGCATCCAGCAGCATCACATAGGGGCCGGGCTGGAAGCCGCTCTCGCGCACCATCAGGTCCTGTTCGCTGAGCTCGCCCACCAGGGCGCCACTGCCATCAACCACCGGCAAAGCGCTGATGTGGTGCTCGCTCATCAGCTTCACGGCCTCCTGCAGGGGGCTGTCTGCCGTGACGCTCAACACCGGCGCAGACATCACGGCGGAAACCAGCTGTTGCACCACGGGCCAAACAAGACGACTGGAGCCATTCTGGGGCCGAGCACGGCAGACACCATGGCGACGCAACGGATACGCCAACTAGCCGACGGCCTCACCGTGGCCCGGGCCGTGCTGGGACTACCGCTAATCATTGCCCTGGCGGGGGGCCAACCAGCCCTGGCCTGGTGGCTGCTGTTACTGGGCGGCCTGAGCGACTGGGCCGATGGCGCCCTGGCACGCCGGGCCGGCGGCGGCTCGGTGTGGGGCGCCCGCCTCGATCCCCTCACCGACAAAATCCTGATCAGCGCGCCGCTGCTGTGGCTTGGAGCGGAGGGAATCCTGCCGCTGTGGGCGATCTGGCTGCTGCTTGCCCGGGAGCTGCTGATCTCCGGCTGGCGTAGCGAGGCCAGCGGCGGCGGCCCCGCCTCCCTGGGGGGCAAGGCGAAAACCTTGCTGCAGTTCACCAGCCTGCTGCTGCTGCTCTGGCCCTGGGGCGGCGACGGCCGGGCCCAACTGGTGGGCTGGTGGTTGTTCTGGCCTTGCCTGCTGCTAGCGCTCAGCTCGGCCTGGGGCTACTTGGCCCCTCGCGCTAAGCAGCACCAGGGTGAGGGGCCCCCGGGGCAGGTTTAGATCCACGAACAGGTTGAGCAGGGCCGTGGCCAGCACGATCTCGCGATTGGTGAGCGGCGGATCTCCGCTTCCCCCAGCCGCTGGGAGCGGGGCCCGAAGGCCACGTTGTCCCACACGTTGAGATGGAGAAACAGGGCATAGTTCTGGGATACCAGGTTCACGGGCCGGCGGTGCGGCGGCGCCTCGGCGAGTTCCAGTCCCTGGAGCAGGATGGGGCCCCGGTCCGGCCGGTCGAAGCCGGCGATCAGCCGCAGGGTGGTGGTCTTACCGCAGCCGGACGGGCCGAGCATGGAAAAGAATTCACCCGCCCCGATCGAGAGATTCAGGGACTCCAGGGCAACGTGCGAGCCATAGCGGCGGAAGCTTTGCTGGTGCCGACACCGGTAGCGCTGACAAGGCCGGTGGACAGGACAGACTTCAACGCAGGGGGCGCCAGACTGGGGGAGCTTTTCCTTAGCAAGCCATCTCCACACCCCGATGTTCACCACGACCCACCAAGGCGAAAGCCAGTCCGGACTCCTTGACGCGGTGGTGGTGGGTCGGGGCTGCTGGGGCGGGTGCTCAACAGCTACGAATGCACCTAGTCTGATTTAGTTGGAGCAGGAGCTGCGCCACGACGACGTTGACGGCTGATCCGCTGGATTCGATGGGCTGGATGGAATGGCGGCAATGGCTGGGGTGGTTTTTGGGACGGGACAGGGGGACACGCCGCTGATCGAAGGGCTGATCGTGTTCGGCTTGATCCTGGCGCGATATTTACTGGTGGCCGGGGTGTCCCACCTGCTGCTCTACCGCCCAAACAACGCCGCCCGTCCCCCGGGCAAGACGCCACCAAAGCAACCCTCCGCGATTTCGATCCGCCGCGACATTGTGCTCTCGGTGCTCTCGGCCGGGGTGTTTGCCCTCGCCTCCCTCGCCCTGCTGGCGGCCCATCGCCACGGGCTGACCCGCCTCTACACGGCTGTGCCGAACCCCGTTAGCGGGCTGGCCTATGGGCTGGCCAGCTACCTGCTGGTGCTGCTGTTGCAGGACGCCTGGTTCTATCTGACCCACCGACTCGTGCACCAACCTGCCCCCTATGGGTGGATGCACCGCGGCCATCACCGTTCCCAGTGCCCCACCCCCTGGACCTCCTTCGCCTTCGATCCACCGGAGGCGGCGCTGCAGGCCCTGTTCCTGATCGTGGTGGTGGCCCTGATCCCCCTGCACCCGATCACCCTGATCGCTGTGCTCAGCACCATGACCGTCTGGGCGGTGGTGAACCACCTGGGTCTGGACCGCCTGCCCCTGGCCTTTCCGCACCACTGGCTGGGCCGGTGGTTGATTGGTCCGAGCCACCATGCCATTCACCACAGGCGTCCTGGGGTGCATTTCGGCCTCTACTTCACCCATCTCGATCACATCTTCGGCAGCGAGGATCCCACCTACTTGCTCTCACTGGCCACGGCGATCAGCCCAGCAACGCCGCATGGCCGCTAAATTTAAGGTTGAAGTGTTGCTCAGGCTGCAGGCCATCGATGCAGGCCGTGCTGGCGGTACTGGTGCCGTACACCAACACGATGGTGGAACCGGATCTCGCCTCGCTTCAGCCACCAGGGGTAATCAACCACACCTTCCCCATCACCTGCTGCTTTGTTGTTCACCGGAATACATGCCGGCGGCGGCGGTAGCCCGCCAGTTAAAAGCCAGTCTGGAACAGGCCACAGGGTTGGCGGTCAGCAATACCACCTACATGCACACCCTGCGTCTGTTGAATATCCACTAGTACAGCCCCAGCAACGGCCACACGTCGGTGTACCAAAACCTCATAGCCCTGCAGACCGCGATATCAACGCAAGCTTTCATTAAATAATCGGTTCAACTTTGGCCACAAAGAACGACCGCGCAAGTCGGCGACCACCGCGAAATTCATATTGCCGGAACTGCGCGCATCCAGCAGGCATTCAGCGCGCTCCAGGACTTTCATCGTTCCCCAGCCCCAGCAGTGAGCTCCTCGCTGCGCTGCCAGAGCCGCTGGCGCTGATCGGCATCGAGGGCCGCAGGGGCAATGCGCACCTCGGTGGGCCAGCCCCGCATGCCGCCAAACTCGTTTGGTCCGTAGTGGCCCCCTGGGGTGGCTTCGGGTGCGGTGGCGGCAAACAGCTGGGGCAACGCTCCCATGGCGGCGCTCTGCAACAGCGGGCCCATCAGCCGGTAGGCCAGGGGTTCAAACCACGAGCCATTGGCAGCCACCGAGGCCAGCTGAAGGTTGGTGCGGGCAAAGCCCGGATGGGCCGCCAGCGACAGCACGGCTTGGCCCTGATCCCGCAGCCGCTGCTGCAGCTCTAGGGCAAACATCACATTGGCGAGCTTGCTCTGGCCGTAGGCAGCCCAGCGGTCGTAGCGGCGCTCACCCTGCAGGTCGTCGAAAGCAATCCGGCCGAAATACTGGGCACCGGAGGTAACGCTCACCACCCGCGCATCCGGGCGGCCAAATAGCAGAGGTAGCAGGGCCAGGGTGAGGGCGAAATGGCCCAGGTGGTTCACGCCCAGCTGCATCTCGAAGCCATCGGGGGTGAGCTGCCGAGGCAGGGCCATCAGGCCGGCGTTGTTGATCAGTAGATCCAGCCGGCCGTAGCGATCAGCCAGTTCGGCGGCGGCACGACGTACGCAAGCCAAGCTGGCCAGATCAAGCTCCAGCAGCTCAACGGCACCACCCCCGCTAGCGGCAGCTGCCTGTAATTGACTCTTGGCCAGCTCTGCCCGGGCCAGGCTGCGGCAGCCGAGCACCACGGTGGCACCCTTGGCCACAAGGGCCCTAGCCGTTTCCAGGCCCAGGCCACTATTGGCGCCGGTGATCAGGGCCAAGCGTCCGGCCTGATCTGGAATGGAGTCGGTCGTCCAGTTCATGGCAGCAGCTTATGGAAATAGGCCTCACAGCTGCGGCAAAGGAGCTCAGCCGATCAAGGCCCCGTCTGCGGAGAAATCGGGGCTGGTGGGAGTCCGCAGGGCGTAGTCGTTGGTGTAACTGTCGGCGATGGTGGCCTCGAGGTCAAAGGCCGGCTCCCAGGCCAGTTCACGCCGCACCCGGGTGGTGTCGGTGAGGAAGTGGGCCAGACGCAGCGGGAAGGCCTTGCGGGCTTTTTTATCGAGAGCAGCGGGATCGAAGCTGCGGATTTCCACAGAAGCGAGCTCCTTGCCGGCCGCCCGGGCCGCTGCCTGCACTAAGCCGCGGAAGGTGACGCCCTGGCTGCCGGTGCAGTTGTAGATGCGATTAGCGGCGGCATCTACCTCGATGCAGCGAGCCATGGCGGCGGCTAGGTCTGCCACATGGCCCAGCTGGGTGATCGTGCTGCCATCACCGGGCAGGGGCACGGGCCGGCCATGCACGATGCGATCAAAAAACCAGCTCTCTACAGGGTTGTAGTTGCCCGGCCCCACTATGTAGGTGGGCCGAAAGCTGGTGAAAGCGATGCCCTCGCTGCGCAGCCAGGCTTCCGTTTCGGCCTTGCCAGCGTGGCGGCTGGCCGGATCAACGGGGCTGTTTTCATCGAGGGGCCAGAGCTCGCTGTCGGCATATACACCGGCCGAGCTCACATAAACAAAGCGATGGGCCGGAGGCCCGGTGCGCTCGATCACAGCGCGGGAATCCTCAAGGCTGCGGCCCGAGCTATCGACGATCACATCAAAACTGCGACCCACTAGCGGCTCCAGCCCCCCAGCAGAGCTGCGGTCGCCGATCAGGTGCTCCACCTCGGCCGGCGCTGGCTTGTTGCCACGGGTAAACAAGGTGAGGGCATGGCCTTCAGCCTGCAGCCGCTCCACCAGCGGTTTGCCCACGAAGCGGGTGCCGCCCATCACAAGGATGTTCATGCTGCTGCCCACGGGACGCGAAACTGGGCGCCATTTAAACCCCCGGCTAGCTGGCGGTTACTCCACCACCATTTTGATCTGCTGCTTTCAATGATGCGTCTGGCCAAGGCCTACACCGCCCAACCCGCCACCATCACGTCGTGGCCCGCCGGCAGCCGCGGCTATCGCCACTTCGCCCTGCTGGGGGAGCGGGGCCAGGGCGCGGAACGGGCCGTGGAACTCCAAGCGGTGCTGGAGCGGGGCTTTCGGCTGGTGGTGCCGCTAGCTGAGTTGGGCAACCGGCATCTCTGGCAGCCTGGCTGGCAGCAATTGCCTCCAGCAGCCATGCAGATAATTCCCGCCATCGACCTGCTCGATGGCCACTGCGTGCGGCTGCACCAGGGCGACTACGACCAGGTGACGCGCTTCTGCGACGACCCAGTGGCCCAGGCCCTCAGCTGGCAGCAGCAGGGAGCCAGGCGGCTACACCTGGTGGATCTTGATGGCGCCCGCAGCGGCCAACCAATCAACGATGCGGCCGTGAAGGCGATCACCACTGCCCTCAGCATCCCCGTGCAGCTGGGGGGTGGGGTACGCAGCGCCGAACGGGCTGAGGAGCTGCTGAGCTTCGGACTGGATCGGGTCATCCTCGGCACCGTGGCTCTGGAGCAACCCGAATTAGTCGATGAGCTGGCATCGCGCTATCCCGGCCGGATCGTGGTGGGCATCGACGCCAAAAACGGCAAGGTGGCTACCCGCGGCTGGATCGAAGAAAGCAGCACCGAAGCCACCGCCCTAGCCCAGCGCTTCTGCGCCAGCGGCATCGCCGCAATCATCAGCACCGACATCGCCACAGACGGCACCATGGCGGGCCCCAACCTCGAGGCCCTGCGGGCCATGGCCGAGGCCAGCGCCGTGCCGGTGATCGCCTCCGGCGGCATCGGCAACCTGGAGCACCTGCTGTCGCTGCTGAGCCTGGCGCCCCTAGGGGTGGAGGGGGTGATCGTGGGCCGGGCCCTCTACGACGGACGGGTGGATCTAGCTGAAGCCCTGCAGGCCATCGACGAGGGCCGCCTGCAGGATCCGACCAGTGCCTCGATGATGGCCTGAGCCGGCAGCCTGCCCCCATGGCAAAAGCGGATCGCTTGCGACTTGCCCTATAACAGATTGAATCTGTTTTGAGGCGTGTCGCGTGATCGCCGGCGCCCTTGCCACCACCATTTCATCAACCTGTGTAGACGATGTCTACCAGCGCTGCCGCGACCTGGGCATGAGGCTCAGCCGCCAGCGCCGCATGGTGCTCGATTTGCTCTGGGTTGAGAAAAGCCATCTCAGCGCCCGCGACATTTTTGAAAAGCTCAACAACCTGGGCCGCAATATCGGCCACACGTCTGTATATCAAAACCTCGAAGCCCTGCAAACCGCTGGGGTGATCGAGTGCCTCGACCGGGCAACCGGCCGGCTCTATGGATACCGCAGCGATCCCCACAGCCACCTCACCTGTTCGGAATCAGGCGCCATTCAAGATTTAGATGTTGAGCTACCGCGCGAATTGCTCGACCAGATCGAACGCCACACCGGTTTCGCAATCGAGACCTACACCCTGCATCTCACCGGCCGGCGCCGCTCCTGAATCCCTGAGCCGACCCAGGACTGGAGAATTTGCTCCAGCATCGGTACCTTTGGCGCATGCCGTGGCCAAACCCGTGAGTTCGCAGCTGCTGCTGTTTGCCGAACCGCTGCTGCGCGATGGCCTCACCCGCCTGCTCGCAGCTCAGAGAGGTTTATATAGCGTCGCTGAGCGATCAGACCAACTGCAGGGCTTACCCCAGCTTGTGATCTGGCAGGCCAGCAGCGGCGACCTACAAGGTGGGCGACTGGCCGAGGAACTGCTGCGCCTCAAAGAGCGCTGGCAGCCAGCCCCTGTGCTGCTGCTGTTACCCGCTGCCCACGGGCTGGGCGGCGATGCCCTGCTGCAACTGCCGGCAGCTGGAATCCTCGAGTCGCCCGAACCCCAGGAGTTGCTGACGGCCCTCATCACCCTGCTGGCGGGCGGGCGAGTGCTGGCGGCGGCGGCAGGCAGCGCCTCCCCCAGCCCCCCAGCCAGCCCGGCCCTGGGCCTGGGTCAGTGGCTGCTGATCAGCGGTCTGCAACAGATCGACGCTGACCTCGCCGCTATCAAGCGGCTGCTGACGCCGCCACCCACCAACCTGGTGCAGCTGTTACTGCTGCAGGGACGCCTGCGCGAACTCTCGGCAGCCCGCCAGCTGCTACTGCTGCTCTGGGGGCCGGTGAGTGTGGCCTGGGGCGCGCCCGATCCCGGCCCCAGCAGCCCCGAGCCCATGCTGGCGATCACCCTGCAGCAGCGCAGTGCCGACGGCATCTGGCGCGCCATTCGCCAACGTCTCGAGGCCGGCACCACTGCCGAGCTCAGCAACCAAAGCGGCCAACTGCTGGCCTTGGAAGGCCTCAGCCCCGAGCGGCGGCGCGACCTGCTGCTAGCCCTGCTCAACCAGCTAGACAGCCTGCGCCAGCGGCTACTTGCTGACCCCGCCCCCCACCAGCCCCTTCAGGAGCGCTGGGAGCAATTGCAAACCGAACTGCGCCAGCAGGCCCTGCGCAATCTGGTTAATCCCTACGTCCAGCTGCCCTGCGAAGGAAGCCTGCTGCCGGTGGCCGACAGCATGCTCCGCAACACCAATTTTGCAGGCCGCGACCCGGAGCTGCCCGAGGCCCAGCCGATGCTGGCGGCCCTAGTGCGGGCCCAGCCCCTGCTGGTGGATGGCCAGCTGCTGGCAGCCGACGAACCTCGGGCCGTGCTCTACCTGGAACTACTGCTGAGCAACTGGCTGGTGCGCAGCGCTGAACTGATTAGTGCCGAGGTACTCGCCAGCTGCGCCAGCTGGCCCGAGTTGCGCCGCTACCTACTCCAACCCGAGCTACTAGCCACCCGCAACCTGGAGCGGCTGCGCAACCAGCTCAACGCCCAACTGCGCTGGAGCAGCTGGGTGGAGCGGCCGATCAGCCTCTACGAAAGTCGCCGCAGGCTATACAGCCTGCGCGACGGCACTATCCGCTGCCGAGAGCTCACTGAACCCCGCGATGCGGAGCTGCGCCAGCTGGGCTGGCTGCAGCAACTGGTAACCCTGGCCCTGGAAAGCCGCGATGCCCTGGCTCCCCAAGTGCAGGGCCTGCTGCGAGGCCTCGGCGATCTGGTGGTGGTGCTGCTCACCAGGGTGCTGGGCCGGGCCATTGGCCTGGTGGGCCGGGGTATTGCTCAGGGCATGGGCCGGGGCATCGCCAAAGGCGTGGGCCGCAGCTGACGCGCCGCCACAATGGCATTAATCGAGCTTGCAAGCCGGCATGGGGCGAAATAAGAACGGGCAACAGGGGATCGGGGCACGGGCCTCAACCCTTGAGCACATCCTGCGATTCCTGCTCAGTTCCGCCCTGGGGCTGCTGCTGGCGGCAGGCCTGGTGGGCCTAGGTAGCCGCCCAGCCCAGGCCTCGCTCACCAACAACAGCTACGACGGCAACATCTACGCCCTCTACGCCGGCAACGGCTCCCTGGTACCGCCGCGCAGCAGCCTCGCCCAGGCCTTCGCCGACCACCGCACCACCGTTGTCGTCTACTACCTCGACGACGACGCAGCCAGCAAGCAGTTCTCAGCGGTGGTCTCGGAGCTGCAGCGGGTGTGGCTCAACGACATCGAGCTGATTCCGCTGGTTACCGATCCGCTCCAAAACCGGGCCGACACCGGCCCCAGCGATCCGGCCCACTACTGGTCAGGCCTGATCCCCCAGGTGGTGGTGTTCAACAGCGAGGGGAAGCTGGTTTTCGATGAGCAGGGCGCCGTGAGCGTTGATGCCATTAATGCCGCCGTCAGCCAGGCCACCGGCATCCCCCTGCCGGAGGGGGGCACCACCAGCACCACCGAGAGCTTCAACGAACTCAATTCCGAGGTGGTGAGCCGCTGATGGGCCGCCTTGAAAGCGACAGCATGGGCGCCATCGAGGTGCCCGAGCAGCACTACTGGGGCGCCCAAACCCAACGCTCAATCGAATATTTCCCCTTCGGCCAGGCCATGCCCCTGGCGGTGCTGCACGCCTTCGGAGCGCTCAAGGCAGCCTGCGCCGAGGTGAATATGGCCAAGGGCAAGCTCAGTCCCGAGCTGGCAGCCCTGATCGTGGCGGCTGCCGAGGAGGTGGCCTCCGGCCGCCTCGACGCTGAATTTCCGCTCAAGGTGTGGCAGACAGGCTCCGGCACCCAAACCAACATGAATGTCAACGAGGTGATCGCCAACCGGGCGATCCAAGCCTCCGGCGGGGTGCTGGGCAGCAAGAGCCCGGTGCACCCAAACGACCATGTGAACCTCAGCCAGTCCAGCAACGACACCTTCCCCGCCGCCCTGCACATAGCCGTAGCAATTGAGCTGGAGTGCAGCCTTCTTCCGGCCGTCGAAGCTCTGCGCGCCGCTCTGGCCGCCAAGGCCGAGGCTTTTGCCCCGATCATCAAGATCGGCCGCACCCACCTGCAGGATGCGGTGCCCCTGAGCCTGGGCCAGGAATTCGGCGGCTACGGGGCCCAGCTGGATCTAGCCCTGGAAACCATCCGCGCCAGCCTGCCCCAGGTGCGCCAGCTGGCCATTGGCGGCACGGCGGTGGGCACGGGCCTCAATGCCCCCAGCGGTTTCGGCGAAGCTGTTGCGGCCCGGCTGAGCGAACGCATCGGCCTGCCCTTCACCTCTGCCCCAAACAAATTTCAGGCCCTGGCCGGCCACGAGCCCCTGGCCGCCGCCCACGGCGCCCTAACGGTGCTGGCCGGCTCGCTGCTGAAGATCGCCAACGACATCCGCTGGCTGGCCAGCGGCCCCCGCTGCGGCCTGGGCGAGCTGGTGATTCCGGAAAACGAACCGGGCAGCTCAATCATGCCGGGCAAGGTGAATCCCACCCAGGCCGAGAGCCTGACCATGGTGGCCGTACAGGTGATGGGCAACAACACCACCGTGCAACTGGCCGCCAGCCAGGGCAACTTCGAGTTGAACGTGTTTAAGCCGGTGATCGCCCACAACGTGCTCGAAAGCATCGAGCTGCTGGCAGGCGGCTGCACCAGCTTCCGCGAGCATTGCATCGAGGGGCTCAGCGCCAATGAAAGCCGCATCGCCACCCTGCTCGATCAGAGCCTGATGCTGGTCACGGCCCTCACCCCGGCGATCGGCTACGACCGGGCCTGCGCCATTGCCAAGCACGCCCACAACCACCAGCTCAGCCTGCGTGAAGCCGCCCTAGTGCTCGGCGAGATCAGCGCTGAGGAGTTTGATCGCTGGGTGCAGCCAGGCCAGATGGTTTAAGTGGATCATTGGCAAGCCGCCAAGGCCCCAGCCGCACGGTTGGTCGCATTGCCTACCGAAGCAGGAGCATCTGGCCTGGTGGGATAGCCCTATGCCCTCTTCCACCCAACCGCTGCTGCAGCGCGAAGCGCTTGCCCAATTCAACGAGCTGCAAAACGGGCCCGCAACCCTGCGGCTGATCAGTCACCTCTTCACGATCGGACTGGGCGGGCTGATCTGGGGCCACCAGAGTTGGCCCCTGGCCCTGCGCCTGGTGGGGCTGCTGCTGTGCGGCATCGGCCTGGCCACCTGCTTTGCACCCCTGCACGAGTGCTGCCATCGCACTGCCTTCCGCAGCCGCCGCCTCAACGACAGCGTGGCCTGGCTAGCGGGGCTGCTGAGCTTCTACAACTCCACCTACTACCGGCGCTACCACCAGTGGCACCACCGTTACACCCACCAACCCGGCCAAGATCCTGAGCTCAATGACCCGCTGCCCACCACCGCCTGGGCCTACCTGCTGGAGCTGAGCGGCTGGAACTGGTGGACCGGCAAACTGGCTGGCTACAGGCAGCTGCTCTGGGGCGACCTCAGCGGCTTGAGCTACCTAAGCCCGGAGCTGATCCCCCAGGTACGTCGGTCGGTGCGGCTGCAGTTTGCGGTGTATGCCGCCCTGGCTCTGGTATCGCTGGTGAGCGCTAACGGCTTCCTGCTGTGGTTCTGGCTGCTGCCCCTGGCGGTGGGCCAGCCGTTGCTTCGCTTTGTGCTGCTGGCCGAGCACAGCGGCTGCAGCTTTAGCAGTGACGGCACCAAGAACACCCGCACCACCGTCACGATCTGGCCGGTGCGTTGGCTGATGTGGAACATGCCTTTCCACGCCGAGCATCACCTTTATCCCTCCCTGCCCTTCCACGCCCTGCCAGCGGCCCACATCTTTATCGCTCCCCATCTGGCGCATTGCGATCCCGGCTACCTGGCCGTGCACCGCCGGCTGCTGCGCAACCTGCCGGCCTTGGGGCTGACGGCATGAGCGCCAACGCGCTCGCCCATTCGGCCCTGCACCCCCTAGGCGATTGGCACCTGAACTGCGGCCACACCATCCCGCAGGCCCAACTCAGCTATGTCCAGATCGGTGGGCTCAATGCTGATCGCTCCAACCTGATCCTGGTGCCCACCTCCTACGGGGCCCGGCCCGAGGATCTGGCTTGGCTGGCGGGGCCCGTGCTGGATCCGGAGCGCTGGTGCATCGTGATTGCGGGCATGTTCGGCAACGGCGCCTCCAGCAGCCCCAGCCACGGCGCCATGGGCCTGGCCGAGCAGGGCTGGGTGGTGAGCCACCGCGACAACGTCGCCGCCCAACGGCGCCTGCTAGCAGAGGTGTTCGGAGTCGAACGGCTCCCCCTGATCTACGGCTGGTCGATGGGGGCCCAGCAGGCCTACCAGTGGGCCGTCGAACACCCGGAGGCTGTGGAGCGGATCTGCTGCGTCTGCGGCACCGCCCGCACCTCCCCCCACAACCGCCTGTTCTGCCTCAGCCTGCGCCAGGCCCTCACGGCCGATCGCCACTGGAGTGGCAGCAGCTTCAACGCACCGCCGGAGCAGGGGCTGCGCACCTACGCCCTGATCTACGCCAGCTGGGCCGCCAGCCAGCCCTTCTTCCGCAGCCTTGCCGAACCGGTGGAAGACCACGTGGAGCAGCACTGGCTGCCCCACTACCAGCGCCACGATCCCCGTGATCTGATCGCCATGCTCGACACCTGGCTGGCCCACGACGTGTCTGCCGGCGGCGACCTGGCCGCAAGCCTCGGCCGCATCCAAGCCCGCACCGCCGTGGTGGCCGGCAGCCACGACCTCTACTTCCCGCTCGAAGACCTGGCCGCCGACGCCGACGCCATCCCCGGGGCGGAGCTGCATGTGATCCCCTCGGAGCTCGGCCACCGGGCGGGCAACCCCCACAGCAGCCCTGCCGAGCAGCGGCAGCTGAGCCGCATCGTCGCAACCCTCCTCCAGCAGCCCTCCCATGTCTGATCTCGCCCAGCGAATGCAGGAGCTGCAGCTCCGCTTCCTGCTGATCTCCTTCACCGACCTGTTTGGCATCCAGCGGGCCAAGCTCGTGCCGGCCTCAGCGGTGGCGGGGATGGCGACAGACGGCGCCGGCTTTGCGGGATTCGCCGCCTGGCTGGATTTATCACCCGCCGATGGCGACGTGATGGCGATCCCGGCGGCGGCCAGTCTCAGTCCCCTGCCCTGGCAGCCGGAGGTGGGTTGGGTGGCGGCCGAGCTCCAGCTCAATGGCCAGCCGATGGCCCAGTGCCCCCGCCGCCTGCTGCGGCGCCAGCTGGAGCGAGCGGCGCAGCGGGGGTTTGAGCTGCGCAGCGGTGTGGAGGCTGAGTTTTTCCTGCTCGATCCCAGCGGCGAGCGGATCGGCGATGGCGCCGACACCCAAGAAAAGCCCTGCTACGACCAACTGGCCTTAATGCGCCGTTACCCCCTGATCGGACCCCTGCTGGAGGCGATGGAAGAGCTGGGCTGGGGTCCGTATCAGGCCGACCACGAGGATGGCAACGGCCAATTTGAGGTCAACTGGACCTACGCCAACGCCCTAATCACAGCCGATCGCCACGCCTTTTTCAAGGTGATGGTGAAATCCCTGGCGGAACAGCAGGGCCTGAGAGCCAGCTTCATGCCCAAACCCTTCGCCGCCCTAACCGGCAATGGCTGCCACACCCACCTCTCCCTGTGGGGCACTAGTGGCAGCTCGCAAGCAGGCCGCAACCTGTTCCATGATCCCAGCGGCGAGCTCGGACTATCGCCACTGGCATACCACTTCCTTGCTGGCCTGCTGACCCACGCGCCTGCCCTGAGCTGCCTGAGCAACCCCACGGTGAACAGCTACCGGCGCCTCGCGGCCCCGCCCACCACCTCCGGTGCTACCTGGAGTCCGGGCGGCATCAGCTACACCGGTAACAACCGCACCCACATGGTGCGCATCCCCGACGACCAGCGACTAGAGCTGCGCCTGCCCGATGGCGCCGCCCATCCCTACCTGCTGCAGGCAGCAATCCTGGCGGCGGGGCTCGATGGCATTGAGCGCCAGCTCACTCCTGGCCCCCGCAGCGACAACGACAACTACGCCAAGCCCCTGGATCCCGGCTGCTGCGGCAGGCTGCCGGTCAACCTCGGCGAGGCCCTCGATGCTTTCAGCGCCGATACGGCCCTGCGCCAGGCCCTGGGCGAAGAGTTTTGCCAGGCCTACGAAAACCTGCGCCGGCGCCAATGGCAGCGCGAACGCGGCGACATCAGCGACACTGAGCGCCGCGCTTGCCTGGATTGTTGAGCCAGACAACCCGTAACTTGTGACTATTACCCCCAGCACTGCACCGATGACCCTGATTGCAATCAACGTCCTCCTGGAGCCAGATGCTGCCACCGTTGAGAAAGCAAAGGCAATAAACGCTCGGCTGCGAGAAAAATACCCAGCCAGCTTCCCCCTAGATGCCAACCACGCGCCCCACATCACCATTCTCCAGCTATTTATAAAAACTGTAGACTTGGGCCAAGTAGGAGCTGCCGTGGCCAACGTGCTGCGTGGTGAGCCGCCGATCAATATTGAAGGCAAAGCCACTGGCTACTTTGAATTAGCCAGCGAGAATCTCAAATTGGTGGGATTCCGCATTGAGGCGACTCCCAATCAGCAACAACTTCAGCAAAAGATCATAGATGCCACCGCACCGTTTGCCGTGAAATACGGCACAGGTGATGCCTTCGCGCCTCGCCTTGACGGCGAGCCAATCAGCCAGGCAACTATTAACTACGTGACTAGCTTCAGTGATGCGCGGACCGGCCCAAACTACCAGCCCCATCTGACCCTGGGCATTGGCACAAGTGATTTTGTTGAAGCTTTAGTAGCAGAGCCATTTGAGACCTTTAGCTTCCAAACAGCCTCCATTAGCGTTTACCAAATAGGTGATTACGGTGTCGCCCAAACGAAACTATACGACTTATCTAGCCAAGCAGATCCGCTGCCTTCCTGGAATGAAGGACAGGTCAAAGAAGCTATTTTTGCATTCATCGCCAAAGTCACAAATAAAGACTCAGCCGCATACCTGCCTCCCGCCGAACGCATTGCTGTGCATGACAATGACGGCACGCTCTGGCCGGAAAATCCGCTGCCCTTTCAGGCAGCTTTTGCCATCGACGAACTGAAGCTGCGCATCCTCACCGAGCCGAGCCTTACCTCAAACCCCATGGTGCAAGCTGCCTTGGAGGGCGATCTTGCAAAACTCCTGGAAGGCGAACATTTCGATGGCCTGATGCAGATTTTGGCGATCACCCATGCAGGCATGACCGTAGAAGAATTTCGAGATGCCGTGCAGGCATGGTTTAGATCGGCCAACCATCCGCGCTATGGCAAGGCCTATGGCGAGCTCACCTACCAACCCATGCAGGAGCTTCTTCGCTACCTAAGCGATAACGGCTTTAAGAATTTCATTGTTTCAGGTGGCGGCGCTGACTTTATGCGGGCCTGGGTGGAACAGGTTTACGCCATACCACCAGAGCAAGTTGTTGGCTCGACATCGCGGGCCGTATTCGAACTGCGGGACGGCAAACCAGTAATCACCAAAACCCTTGATTACTTGTTCGTAAACGATAAGGCCGGCAAGCCAATTGGCATCCATCAGTTTATCGGCCGTAGACCTGTGATTTGCTGTGGCAACAGCGATGGCGATCACGCCATGTTGCAGTACACCACGATCGATAATCCTCGCCCCAGCTTAGGGCTGATCGTCCATCACACCGACGCTGAACGCGAGTACGCCTACGACGCCAAAACGACCAGCACCGGCAAGCTTGTAGAAGCCCTAAAAGAGGCTCCCCAGCAGGGCTGGCTAGTTGTGGATATGAAGCAGGATTGGAACGTCGTCTTCCAGCCCTAGCAGAAGAGACTGGCCGCCCTAGAGCAAATTGGCAGCCAGCTCGGCCATTTCACTGCGCTCACCCCGCAGCAGGGTCACGTGGCCGGCGAGCCGCTGGCCCTTGAAGCGCTCCACCAGCCAAGTGAGGCCGTTACTTTCAGCATCCACATAGGGATTGTCGATCTGATAAGGGTCTCCGGTGAGCACAATTTTGGTGCCCTCGCCCACCCGAGTCACGATCGTCTTCACCTCATGGGGGGTGAGGTTCTGGGCCTCGTCCACCACCATGAATTGGCGCGGAATCGAACGTCCGCGGATGTAGCTGATCGCCTCCACCTCGAGCAGGCCCATGCCCTTGAGGTCGGTCCAATTGCTGCGGGGCCCGCGGTGACTGCCACCAGCCCGGGCAGCACCCCGACCCTCCTCCTCGCTGCCGCCGAGCAGAAAATCGAGGTTATCGATGATCGGCTGCATCCAGGGGCCCATTTTTTCATCTAGATCCCCAGGCAGAAAGCCGATCTCCTTGCCTAGGGAAATCACCGGGCGGGTCACCAGCAGGCGCTCGTAGAGCCGCTCATCGGCCACCTGGTGCAGCCCGGCGGCCAGGGCGAGCAGGGTCTTACCGGTGCCGGCCTTACCCACCAGGGTGATCAGCTGGATGTTGGGATCCAGCAGCAGATCAAGGGCAAATGTCTGCTCTCGGTTGCGGGGCTGGATGCGGCCGAGCTTGGCCTTGGGCGCCCGCTGCAGCGGCTGCAGGCTGGCGGTGGCGCAATTAAAGCGAGCCAGCAGGGTGTGGGCCGGCTGGGCCCGGTCGATCAGGGTCACACCCTCGTTGGCTTGCAGCGGCGACTCCAGCACCAGGCCCTCCACCGCCAGTCCCGGCGGCAGCTTGACCCGATCCATCTGCTCCGCATCCACCCACACCTCACAGAAGCCGGGATAGAGGTCGCTGATCGCAACGCGATCGCTGCTGTAGTCCTGGGCGATCAGCCCTACCGCATCGGCCTTGATGCGCAGGTTGGTGTCCTTGGTAACGAGAATCACCGGCGGCTGACTACCCAGCAGCGCCTGCAGGCGCTGCTCCTCGAGGGCCACCGCCAGGATGTTGTTGTCGCCATTGCCGCCCTTGAGTTCGGGCGGCAGCTGGCTAAGGGTTTCGGCCCGGCAAAACACCACCTTGAGCGTGCCGCCCTGTTCGCCGTTGGCCACACCATCAGCCAGGTTGCCTTGGGCGCGCAGGCCATCGAGCAGCCGCGACACCTGGCGGGCATTGCGTCCCTTTTCGGCTGGATCACGCTTAAAGCGGTCGATCTCCTCGACCACCTCGATCGGGATCAGGATGTTGTTGTCTTCAAAACGGGTCAGGGCTGCCGGATCGTGCAGCAGCACGTTGGTGTCGAGCACGAAGGTCTTGCGCACGCCGATCACCGATTTCGTGATGGCGCGAAATTAAGTCCACTAGCCCATTTACGCTCCGTCGATTCTTGCCTCGTCGCAATTGGCGCCTTCGCCCATGGCCTCATCGCTTGCCGCACTGGTTCTGCTCAAGCTTGTGCTGGTGCTGGCCTTGCTGCTGGGTCTCACCCTGGTAGTGCTGGAGCTTCGCCATCGCCTGCGCCCCGCCTCGCCGCTGCGGCTGCGCGCTGAAGACTTCCGCGTCGAAGCCGGCAGCGATGGCCTCACCGTCTCCGGCGTCGTGGCAATCCACAACCCCCACCGCCGCATGGAGGTGATGGTGCCGGAAATCGAACTGCGGCCCACCCTGCTGGGTCGGGGCGACTTGGCAGGCGTCACGGTGACGAGTCGGATCGAGGCGCTACATCCGGATGAGGAATCCCGCCCGGATGGCTACTGGGCCGCTTACATCGTCAAGGGGCGCAAGAGCACCAGCGCCCGCATCCAGATCAGCCTGAGCGGCGCCCCGGGCCAGTCCCTAGCCCAGCTGCTCGACACCCTCTGGCTGGAAATCCTCTGGGTCAACTACGGCCCCTTCGGCCGCTTACACCGCCGCGATGGCCTGCTGGTGCCCCTGCAGCAACCCACCCCAATTGCGCCGGAGTCCGCGCGCTGGCGCGAAGGCGAGCGCTGCCGCGTCCTGCCGATTGGCACCCACCTGCTCGGCGTGCTCGACGATCCCGAAACAGTGCTGCGCCGCTACGCAGCCGATCTGATCAAGCCCGGCGACGTACTCACCATCGGCGAAACCCCCCTGGCGGTGATCCAAGGTCGCTACCACCACCCGGCCACCGTGCAGCCCAGCGCCCTGGCACGCCTGCTCTGCCGTGTGTTCCACCCCACCAGCTCCCTGGCCACAGCCTGCGGCCTGCAGTCCTTAATCGATGTGGTCGGTCCAGCCCGGGTGCTGGGCGCCTGGTTGATTGGCTTGGCCCTGAAACTCGTAGGCAGCAAGGGTTGGTTTTATCGCCTCGCCGGCGACCAGGCCCGTCTGATCGACGACATCACCGGTACCACCCCTCCCTACGACCAAACGATTGTGCTTGGGCCCCAACAGCCCGCCGCCTTCTGCGCCGCCATGGCCCGCTCCCTCCGCGTGGCAGTGGCGGTTGTTGATGTCAACGACTTGGGCCGGGTCAAGGTGTTGGCCTCCAGCCCGGGCTGTGATGAAGCCCTGCTGGAGCGGGCCCTCAGGCCAAACCCGGCCGGTAATGCCAACGAGCGCACCCCTTTGGTGCTGGTGCGGCCCGCCTGAGCCCCGGCGCAGCTAAGTCGCAAGCAAGTCTGGCGCCGATACAGTTGGTCCAACCCCGGCTGTCTCATCACGCCCCCATGCTCGGGATCCTGCAGCCACCCTCTGCCATTCCGGCACCACCCGAGCATCCGGAGCCAGATAGCTGGCGGCTCGAAGCCCTGGCCGGCTGGCACCTGCCCCTACTCACCGATCCCACCTTTCTGCCCCTGCAGCCGGTGCTGCAGCGGGCCGTGCTCCTGGGCTTGCCGGAACGGTTATTGCAGGCGCTTTTGGCACGTCCCTCACTCGCACCCCAGGTGCTGGTGGCTCTCAGCGGACAGAAGCCGCTTGGGCTGATCATCTGCCGCCGGCTCAACCGCAGTGGCAGTTGCTGGCAGATGCAGCACTTGCGGCTGGCCCCAGGTGCCGCCCGCCACGAACTTGCCAGCACCCTGCTGCGGGCCGCAATCCAGCGGGCCCGGGGCGCGGCCAGCTGGATTGCAGCAGCCTCCACCCTGGATGACACGCGCCTGGCGCTGCTGCGCGAGCAGGGCTTTCAGCCGCTACGCACCGACCGACTGTGGTGCTGGCCTGGCGGCCCTGCCACCGGCAGCCCTATTTCGGCCAGCAGCCCTGCACCGGCGGACTTACAGCTGACGCCCCTCAACCGCCGCAGCGCTGGCCTGCTCTGGCACCTGGAGCAGGCCGCCTGCCCGGCCCAGTTGCGCCAGCTGCTGGATCGCCGCGTCGAAGATCTGCTCGACCAGAGCCACGGCCGGGGCTGGATGCTGGTGGATCCCAGTCGGGAACAGGCGGTAGCCGCCGTGCGCTGGATCGGCGAGCACCCAGGCGGTGGCCACGATGTCGAGCTGAGCGTCCATCCCGGCTGGGAGCACCTAGTGGGCAGCCCTACCGAGCTACTACTACACCAGGCCCAGGCCGGTCTGGGCGCCGGCGAACCCCTCTGGCTGCGCTGTGACCTGCGCGATGAAGCTCGCCAGCTCTGGCTGGCTGGCCTGGGGGCCAAGGAGCGGGGCGAGCGGGTGCTGATGGCGCGCAGCGTCTGGCGGCGTCAGGGGCTGCATGCCCCGGTCCGGGCCGCCCAACGCATCGATGCCTTGCTGGAGCAGTGGCAACCCCGTCGCCGGCCCCTGCCCACCCCAACCCCCCTGGCCCCACATTTGTGAGCGCGCCACGATCCAGAGGCACCCCGCAGCCCCGCTCGGCCCTGGCCCTTGATGTTGGGCGGCGGCGCATCGGCCTGGCGGGCTGTGACCCCCTCGGCCTCACCGTCACCCCCCTGCGAGCCCTGGCCCGGGGCTCCTTCACCACCGACTTAGGCCACCTGAGTGCCCTGGTGCAGCAGCGGCGAGTGCTGGCCCTGGTGGTGGGCCTGCCGCTCGATGCGTCAGGACAGCCCACAGCCCAGGCCCTGCACTGCCAGCGCTACGGCGAGCGCCTGGCCCGCCGGCTTCAGCTGCCCCTGGCCTGGGTAAACGAGCACGCCAGCACCTGGGCCGCCGGCGAGCGCCACGGGCTTCACGGCGACCGCAGCGGTGCCCTTGACAGCGCCGCCGCCGCCCTGCTGCTCGAGCAATGGCTGCAGGACGGCCCAGATCCGGTGCTCCCGGCGGCCATTGAGCGCGACCGGACGGCCAACGCTGCAGCATTCTAAAGAGATCCAATTCCAGCCCATGAGTTCCGAACCCCCGTCCCAGTCCAGCTCGGAGATCCCCGCTGATGTGCCCACTGTGCTGGTGCACGACAGCCGCGGCCGCCAGCTGCTCTGCTTCCTCGAGCAGCTGATACCCCTAGATGGTCACGACTACGTGCTGCTCACGCCGGTCGACACCCCGGTCTGCTTGTTCCGCCTCGACGGTGAAGAGGATCCGGAACTAATCGACACCATTGATGCCACCGAGCCAATTTTGTCAGTGGCAGATGTAGTACTGCAGGAGCATGACCTCACCCTGGTGCGCTCTGCAGTCACCCTCACCGTCAGCGGCGAACTCGACGAACCTGAACCCGATGAGCTCGACGACGATGACGACGACGATGACGACTCCGAGACCTACGAGTTGCTGGTGAGTTTCCTGGTAGACGATCTGGAATACGGGCTTTACATCCCTCTCGACCCTTTCTTCGTAGTGGCCCGCATGAATGGCGACGGCGCCTTGCTCGTGGAAGGCGAGGAGTTTGAGCGGGTGCAGCCCCGGATTGAGGCCGAATTGGAAGAACGAGAGGGCGACGATTGATGCTGCGCCAGCTGCTGCGCCCCAACTGGCTGCTGGAGTGCAGCCTGGCAGAGCTGCCCCTGCAGGAGCTGCTCTGCCAGCCGATCCGGGCCCTGGTGCTCGATGTTGATCGCACCATGCTGCCTCGCCGCCAAGCGGAGCTGCCCGACAGCGCCCTGCGCTGGCTGCAGCAGGCGCGGCAGCAGGTGCCGATCCACCTGTTCAGCAACAACCCCTCCCGCCAGCGGATCGGAGCAGTGGCTGCCCAGCTAGACCTTCCATACACAATTTCCGCCGGCAAACCACGCCGCAGCGCCCTGCGTCGGGTGCTGGCCGAGCTCAAGCTGCCCCACCAGGAGGTAGCTCTGATCGGTGACCGCCTGTTTACAGATGTGATCGCCGGCAACCGGCTCGGTTTATTCACTGTGCTGGTCAAACCGATCGATCCCCAAGGCCACCCTTGCAAGAAAGATCGACTCCAGAAAATGGAACTGCGCCTGGCCAATTGGGTGGGCACCGGCCTGGGCTGATGGCAAACCCACCCCCCCCCATGCGCCGGGTGATCAAGGTGGGCACCAGCCTGCTGCGGGGCAGTGCTGAACGGCCCACAGCGGCAGTGATCGCCGATCTGGCCGCCAGTCTTAGCCGCCAACGGCGACGGGGCGAGACCATCGCCCTGGTGACCAGTGGGGCCGTGGGGCTGGGTTGCGAAGCCCTTGGCCTGGGGCAGCGCCCTAGCGAAGTAGTGGCTCTCCAGGCCGCCGCCGCCGTGGGCCAGGGCCGGCTGATGGCCCTCTACCAAGACGCTTTCGCCGTCCGTGGGCTGGCGGTAGCCCAGGTGCTGCTGACCCGCGGCGATCTGGCCTCCCGACGTCGCTACCAGAACGCCTGCCGCACCCTCGAGCAGCTGCTGGCCTGGGGCGTGGTGCCGGTGGTCAACGAAAACGACACCCTGGCCACCGACGAACTGCGCTTCGGTGACAACGACACCCTCTCAGCCCTAGTGGCGGTGGCGATAGGCGCCGATGAGCTGGTGCTGCTCACCGACGTGGACAGCCTTTATTCAGGCGATCCCCGCAGCGATGCCGAGGCCCGGCCGATTGAGGAGGTGGCCAGCCTGGCCGAGCTCGACAGCCTGCAATCAGTGGCCACCGGTGGTGGTCAGTGGGGCACTGGCGGCATGACCACCAAACTCACCGCAGCCCGCATCGCCACCTCCAGCGGCATTCGGGTGCGCCTTGCCGACGGCCGCGACATCGCCGTGCTCGATGCCCTGCTGGCCGGCGACCGGGTCGGCACCGTGTTCCAGCCCAGCCCCACCCCCCTTCCTGACCGCAAGGGCTGGCTTGCCCATGCGCTCCTGCCGAAGGGCAGCCTGCAGCTCGA
Source organism: Cyanobium sp. NIVA-CYA 375 (assembly GCF_056108345.1). Classification (NCBI taxonomy): domain Bacteria; kingdom Bacillati; phylum Cyanobacteriota; class Cyanophyceae; order Synechococcales; family Prochlorococcaceae; genus Cyanobium; species Cyanobium sp. NIVA-CYA 375. The sequence goes on from NZ_JBSYHW010000002.1 coordinate 41,728, forward strand.
CGCCGGCGCCGAACGGGCCCTGTTCCAGCAGGGGGCCTCCCTGCTGGCCGTGGGGGTGCACGCGGTGGAGGGCGACTTCGAGCGCCGCGAAGCGGTGCGGCTACTGGCCAGTGACGGGCGGGAGCTAGGCCGGGGCCTGACCAGCCTCAGCAGCACGGAGCTGCGAGAGCTGATGGGCAGTTCCGGCGTTGAGGTGATCCACCGCGACCAGCTGGTGCTCACCAGCAGTTGAGGCCGGACCTACGATTCGGCCTGGCCGGCTTCCTTGGAATGCGCTTCAGCGAACTGCTCAGCCATCTGAGCGACGTGACTGATGCAAGCCCGCGCCACCTTGGCTGCGACCCCGAAATTTGCGGTGCCGCCGCCCTCGACCAGGCTGGGACCGGCCAGCTGAGTTTTCTTGAATCGGGCCATGCCCTGGCGACTGCCCTGGCCGGCAGCAACGCCGCAGCCATCCTGCTGCCGGCGCGGGGCGAGGAGGCCCCAGCCCTGCAGCAGCAGGCCCAGGAGCAGGGCCTGGCCTGGATCTCCCTAAATGATCCACGCCTGGCCTTTGCCGAGGCTCTCGAGGCCCTCCACCCGCAACGCCAGCCCGCCGCCGGCATCCACCCCAGTGCCGTTGTCGACCCGAGCGCCGTCGTTGGGATGGGATCCCATGTCGGCGCCCTGGTGGTGATCGGCGCCGACGTGCAGATCGGCGCCGATTGCATACTTCACCCCCATGTGGTGCTCTACGAAGACGTACAAATCGGTGCTGGCTGTGAGCTGCATGCTGGGGCCGTGCTGCACTCCGGCAGCCGCCTGGGCCCTTGCTGCGTCGTGCACTCCAATGCTGTGGTGGGCAGCGAGGGCTTCGGCTTCGTGCCCACTGCCACTGGTTGGCGCAAGATGCCTCAGACAGGGCAAGTAATTCTTGAGGAGGGCGTCGAGGTGGGCTGCGGCAGCACCATCGACCGACCCTCGGTTGGCGAAACCCGCATCGGCGCCGGCACCAAGATCGACAACCTGGTTCACATCGGCCATGGCGTCAGCACCGGCAAGGGCTGTGCTCTGGCGGCCCAAGTAGGCATCGCCGGCGGGGCCCGCCTCGGCAATGGCGTGATTTTGGCGGGCCAGGTGGGCCTGGCAAACAAGGCGGTAATGGGAGACCGGGCCATCGCTAGTTCGAAATCCGGTGTGCATGGCGAAATCGCCGCTGGCGAGGTAGTGAGCGGCTATCCGGCCATCCCCAACCGCCTCTGGCTGCGGAGCTCGGCAGTGTTCAACAAATTGCCTGAGCTGGCTAAAGCCTTGCGGCAGCTGGAGAAGCAGATCAAGCCCTAGCCTCGCGCCCAACACCTCAAGGGCCATGACGTCGAGCTACCGGATCACCCTGCTCCCCGGCGACGGCATCGGCCCGGAAATCACGGCGGTGGCCCGCCAGCTACTCGACGCGGTGAGCGCCAGCCATGGCTTCAGCCTCACTTACGACGAACAGCCCATGGGCGGCGTGGCCATCGATGCCACCGGCGAGCCCCTGCCCAACAGCACCCTCGAGGCCTGCAAGGCCGCCGATGCCGTGCTGCTGGCTGCCATCGGCTCCCCCCAGTACGACAGCCTGCCGCGAGAGCAGCGCCCCGAAACGGGTCTGCTGCAGCTGAGATCTGGCCTGGACCTGTTCGCCAACCTGCGGCCGGTAAAGATCATTCCGTCTCTGATCGACGCCTCCAGCCTCAAACGCGAGGTGATCGAAGGGGTTGACCTGCTGGTTGTCAGGGAACTCATCGGCGGCGTCTATTTCGGCACCCCCAAGGGCCGGGTGGAAGCTGATGGCCGCATCCGGGCCTTCAACACCATGGCCTACTTCGACGACGAGATCGACCGCATCGCCAAGGTGGGCTTCGAGCTAGCCGTGCAGCGCGGTGGCCGGCTTTGCAGTGTTGATAAGGCCAATGTGCTGGATGTGAGCCAGCTCTGGCGAGACCGGGTCAATGCCATGGCTGCTGACTACCCCGGTGTCGAGCTCAGCCATATGTATGTCGACAACGCCGCCATGCAGCTGGTGCGCAATCCCCGTCAATTCGACGTGCTGCTCACCAGCAACCTCTTCGGCGACATCCTCAGCGATGAGGCCGCCATGCTGAGCGGCTCGATCGGCATGCTGCCATCCGCCTCCCTGGGCTCCAGCGGGCCAGGCCTGTTTGAGCCGATCCACGGCTCCGCCCCCGATATCGCCCGCCAGGACAAGGCAAACCCGATGGCGATGGTGCTCAGCGCCGCCATGATGCTGCGGGTCGGCCTGCAGCAAGACGCCGCTGCCACCGCCCTAGAAACCGCCGTCGACCGGGTGCTGGCCGCTGGCTTCCGCACCGGCGACCTGATGAGCGAGGGCTGCACCCAGCTGGGCTGCCGTGCCATGGGAGAGCAGCTGCTAGGGGCCTTGGCCGGGTAGGCGCCGGCGACCTGCCAAACTCTCGATCAGTTTCGTTGATCCCTGCGCATGTCGAAGCGTCACCCGGTTGTTTCTGTCACCGGTTCCTCCGGCGCAGGCACCAGCACTGTCAAGCGCGCCTTCGAGCACATTTTTAAGCGCGAAGGCATCACACCTGCAGTGGTGGAGGGCGACAGCTACCACCGCTACGAGCGCGGCCCGATGAAGGAAGCCATGGCCACCGCCTTGGCCAATGGTGAAAACTTCTCCCACTTCGGCCCCGAAGCAAACCTGTTTGACAAGCTCGAAGAGCTGTTCAAGGCCTACGGCGAAACCGGCAGTGGCCAGAAGCGTTACTACTTGCACTCCGTTGAAGAGGCTGCAGATCACAACGCCCGCCTCGGCACCAACCTGGATCCTGGCCAGTTCACCCCTTGGGAAGCCATCCCCACCGGCACCGACCTGCTGTTCTACGAAGGTCTGCACGGTGGAGTGCAGGGTGAGGGTTACGACGTAGCCGGCCTGGCAGACCTTCTAGTGGGCGTGGTGCCGGTAGTGAACTTGGAGTGGATCCAGAAAATCGCCCGCGACAACAAGGAGCGTGGCTATTCGGCTGAGGCCACAGTTGACACAATCCTGCGCCGTATGCCGGATTACATCAACCACATCTGCCCCCAGTTCAGCCTCACGGATATCAACTTCCAGCGTGTCTCAACAGTGGACACCTCCAACCCCTTCATGATCCGGGAGATCCCCACGCCGGATGAATCCTTTGTGATCATCCACTTCCGCAAAGGTGCCCGCGAAAAGTGGGGGATCGACTTCGCCTACCTGCTCGACATGATCCATGACTCGTTCATGTCCAGCCCTACCTCGATCGTTGTAGACGGCGGCAAAATGGGCTTCGCCATGGAGCTGATCCTTACGCCGATCATCCATCGCATGATCGAAGAGAAAAAGAAACTAGCTTGATTGCAGTTGCAGCCCCTATTCTGGGGTTGCAATTCGTTCTGGTGAGGCCGATCTCCTTCGCCACACCCACGAAGAATCCTTCCCCGTCGTTTCTGATTCCGGGAGCTGCCAAAAACAGGGCGGCTGCTTCTTTGCGACTCGACCTAATCAACAGCAGCCTGGTGATCCAGGCTGCTCGCCGCGTTTTGTTTCAGGCCCTTGAGCTCGGCGGCTCAGCCAATGAACCCTCAGGAGTGGTCCTTAATGGCTGCCAGATCCAGGGCACTGGTCAGAATCTGGGCAAAGGCCAACAGTTTTGGCAGGGACGCATCGTTTTCGATCAGCCGGTGCTGCTACCAGATGAGCACTTTGTGCCGATTGAATTGATTCGGGGCCGAGTGGGCCGCAGCGGTGCTGCCCGGCTGCGACTACCCCGAAAACCTTCCGCCCCCCCTCTCTCCTGAGGCCCTTTTGAGCAGCCTTGCTCCGCTTCTTGCCAGCGCTCCAGCCGTGCCAGTTGTGGTGGCCCTGCTTGGGGCCTGCGTGGGCAGCTTTCTCAATGTGGTGGCCTGGCGCTTGCCTCGGGAGGAATCGATCGTGCTGCCACCCAGCCACTGCCCCCGTTGCGGCAGCCGGCTGCGCTGGTTTGAAAATGTGCCCCTGCTGGGCTGGTTGCTGTTGCGGGGCCGCTGTGGCCACTGCGGTGCTCCGATCTCCTGCCGCTACCCCCTGGTGGAGCTGCTTAGCGCCGGGCTCTGGGTAGCGGCCCTGCTGGCCCAGCCGAGCGCCATGGGCAGCCAGCCCCAGCCCTGGCTGCTGGTAGCCGCAGGCTGGCTGCTGTTGAGCTGGCTGCTGCCGCTGGTGTTGATCGATATTGATCGCCTCTGGTTGCCCGAACCCCTGTGCCGAATTGGCCTGTTACTAGGCCTAGCGGTGAGCGCCGTGATCGGCTTCCAGCAGGGCTCCGATACGGGCCGAGAGCTGCTGTTTCACCATCTGGTAGCCGCCGGGGTTGGCCTGGTTGGCTTTGAAACGGTCAGTGCCTTGGCCCACAAGGCACTCGGCCGGCCGGCCCTCGGGCTGGGAGACGCCAAACTGGCTGCCCTGCTGGGGGCTTGGCTTGGTCTCACCGGTCTTGGCATCACCGTGATCCTGGCGGTGTTTGCCGGGGCGGTGCTGGGCAGCATCGGCCGCCTCAGCGGCCTGCTGGGCAAGCACCAGCCCTTTCCCTTTGGCCCCTTTCTTGCAGCAGGCGGAGCCGCCGTGTGGCTGCTCGGCAACGACCTATGGCTGGTCGTGCTGGGGCTGGTGTGGTGAAGCGCCTTAAATAGGTCGAGCTGTTGGTGTCCGCCACATGTCGCTGTTCGACTGGTTTGCTGACCGCCAAAAAAATGCCCCGACCGTGCGGGTCACCCAGGAGCCAGAGGAGGGAGATGGTCTCTGGAGCAAGTGCCCGGAATGCGGATTGGTGGTGTATCGCAAAGACCTGGTGGCTAATGCCAGCGTTTGCAAAGGATGTGGCCACCACAACCGTATTGATAGTGCCGAGCGCATCGCCCTGATCGCCGATCCGGGCAGCTTCGAGCCCATGGATACCGGCCTCTCACCCACCGACCCACTCGCCTTTAAGGACCGGCGCAGCTACGCCGATCGAATCCGCGACAGCCAACAGAGCACGGGCCTGCTCGACGCCGTGATTACCGGTATCTGCCGCACCAGTGGCCTGCCCCTGGCCCTAGGGGTGATGGATTTCCGCTTCATGGGCGGCTCGATGGGTTCGGTGGTGGGCGAGAAGCTCACCCGCCTGATCGAAACCGCCACCGCCCGGCGCATGCCGGTGCTGATTGTCTGCGCCTCCGGTGGCGCCCGCATGCAGGAGGGGATGCTGAGCTTGATGCAGATGGCCAAGATTTCTGGCGCCCTAGAGCGGCACCGCCAGGCAGAGCTGCTTTACCTGCCCCTACTCACCTATCCCACCACCGGAGGGGTGACTGCCAGCTTCGCCATGTTGGGCGACTTAATCCTGGCCGAGCCCAAGGCCCTGATCGGCTTCGCCGGCCGCCGGGTGATCGAGCAGACCCTGCGCGAAAAGCTGCCCGAGGGCTTCCAAACCGCCGAATACCTGCGCGACCACGGCTTCGTTGACGCGATCGTGGATCGCACCAAATTCAAGGCAACCCTGGCCAGCCTGCTGACCATGCACGGCTGCCGTGAAACGGTGACGGCATGAGCGGCCTGCGCTGGGCAGCCCGCTCCCTACTTCTGGTTGCGCTGCTGCTGGGGGTCTTGGCCACCACCCCTGGAAGGGCACTGGCTGGCCCGGTCAACTGGCATGAGGTGCCCGGCACCAGCGAGGGGCGCCAATGGTGGGATGGCGGCAGCCTGCGGACAAGCCGCGGCGGCAACATTTCGGTACTGACTCGCTTCCAGAAACCCGTCAGCGAGGAGCAACCCCGGCCCCTATCCGACCTCTACGTGATGGAAATCGACTGCGGTCAGGAGCTGTTCCGCGACACCTCGATCAACGGCCTGCCCCAGTTCAGGGCTGAATGGCAGCCGGCATCGGGAGACAACCTGATCAGCAGCGTGATCGGCGAAGTTTGTGCCACCGCAGCCGAGGGCCTCTCATGAGCGCTCACCCGCTGAAGGTGGCCATTGCTGGTCTGGGCTTTGGCGAGGCCGTGCACCTACCCGCATTGCGTGCCTGCCCCGGCACCGAGCCGGTGGCCCTCTGGCACCCGCGCCCCGAGCGACTGGAAGCCGCCTGCCGCAGCGCCGAACTGCCTGGCCACAGCGACTTCGATGAGCTGCTGGCCAATCCGGCCGTCGAGGCGATCGTGATCGCCACCCCGCCAGGACCCCGTTTTGATCTGGCCAGGCGCGCCCTGGAAGCGGACAAGCACCTGCTGCTGGAGAAGCCCGTGGCCCTCAACGCTGAGCAGATCGAGAGCCTGCAACGGCTGGCCCTGCAGCGGGGGCTAACCGTGGCGGTCGACTTTGAATACCGGGCCGTTCCCCTGTTCCAGCAGCTCGCCGACCTGCTGGCCAGCGGCATCCTCGGTGAATTGGTGCTGGTGAAATACGACTGGCTAATGGGCAGCCGGGCTGACGCCTCGCGCCCTTGGAGCTGGTACTCCCAGGCAGCCGAAGGCGGTGGGGTGCTGGGAGCGCTGGGCACCCACGCCTTTGACACCCTGCACTGGCTGGTGGGTCCAAGCCGCTCCCTTAGGGCTCAATTGAGCACGGCGATTACCCAGCGTCCCCTGGCCGATGGCAGTGGTCGCCTAGCCAGGGTGGATGCCGAAGACATCGCCTTGGTGCAGCTGGAGCTGGAGACACCGCTGGGGCAAGCGGTGCCGGCCCAGCTGAATCTGGCCTCCGTGGCCCGCAGGGGCCGGGGCTGCTGGCTGGAGCTGTACGGCCGCGACGGCACCGCCGTGCTGGGCTCCGATAATCAGGCCGACTACGTGCATGGCTTTGGGCTGTGGCACTCCCAGGCGGGAGAGCCCTTGCGGCCGGTGGAGGCGGATGCCCGCTGGAGCTTTGCTCGCACCTGGGCCGATGGCCGGATTGCGCCGGTGCAGCGGATTCACAGCTGGTGGAGTGGGGCGGTGCGCGAGGGCCGGCCGATGCTGCCTGGCTTGGGCGAGGCGGTGTTGAGCCAGCGCTGCTGCGACTGGGCCCGCCTGGGAACAGCCCAGGGCGCTCCAAGGGGCATCGCCTAGAGTCACCCCCAGTTCAACTCCCGACCCCGAGAGGTTTTCCCATGGCGCTCGTTCCGCTTCGGCTGCTGCTCGACCATGCCGCTGAGAACGGCTATGGCATCCCTGCCTTCAACGTAAACAACCTGGAGCAGGTGCAGTCGATCATGGAGGCGGCCAGTGAGACCGACTCTCCGGTGATTCTGCAGGCCTCCCGCGGGGCTCGCCAGTACGCCGGTGAAAACTTTCTGCGCCACCTGATCCTGGCCGCAGTCGAAACCTATCCGGACATCCCGGTGGTGATGCACCAAGACCACGGCAACAGTCCTGCCACCTGCTTCGGCGCCGCCGCCAACGGCTTCACCTCGGTGATGATGGATGGCTCGCTGATGGCTGACGCCAAGAGCCCCGCCAGCTACGAGTACAACGTAGCTGTCACCAAGGAGGTGGTGGACGTGGCCCACGCCATTGGCGTGAGTGTGGAAGGCGAGCTGGGTTGCCTGGGTTCCCTGGAAACCGGAATGGGTGAGGCCGAGGACGGCCATGGCTTTGAGGGCAAGCTCGACCACAGCCAGCTGCTCACCGATCCGGCCGAAGCAGCCGATTTCGTCGCCAAAACAAAAGTTGATGCCCTGGCTATCGCCATCGGCACCAGCCACGGCGCCTACAAGTTCACCCGCAAGCCCACCGGTGAAGTGCTGGCCATCAGCCGCATCGCTGAGATCCACAAAGCGATCCCCAACACCCACCTGGTGATGCACGGCTCATCATCGGTGCCCCAGGAGTGGCTCGACATGATCAACAAGTTTGGCGGCGCCATCCCCGAGACCTACGGCGTGCCCGTGGAAGAGATCCAGGAGGGCATCCGCAACGGCGTGCGCAAGGTGAACATCGACACCGATAACCGCCTGGCCTTCACCGCAGCTGTTCGGGAAGCGGCCTTCAAGGATCCCGCCAACTTCGATCCCCGCCACTTCAACAAGCCTGCCCGCCAATACATGAAGCAGGTGTGCCTGGATCGCTATCAGCAGTTCTGGTGTGCCGGCAACGCCAGCAAGATCAAGCAGCGCGACATCAACTACTACGCCGGCCTCTACGCCAAGGGCTCCCTCGACCCCAAGGCTGCTGTCGCCGCCTGATCTGGCCGTACCCCATTAGTGCTCCTGTCATGGAGATCATCGGCCCCGAAAGGGGCCTTTTTTATGGCCCTGATTGATTGGGCCGGCCAGGATCCAACAGGGAGGCAATCGCCCGATCCAGGGTGGTTTCCATCGCCACCCTGGTGCCATCGCTCACCACCACGCGGGTGAGGGTGGGCAGCCCACCATTGCGGGCCTTGAGATACACGGGCTCCACATAGAGAAGCGCCTCACCCAGTGGCACTACCAGCAGATTGCCCTGGATTACCTCCGATCCAGCTCGGTCCCAGAGACCAAACTGCTGGCTGATACGCGGGTTCTGGTTGATCAGGGCCTGAACCTGCTCCGGACCAAAGATTGGCGTCTGGGTTGGGAAGCGCAGCAACACCAATTCGCCGTAGTTGGGGGCGTCGCTGCGGGCCGCCAACCAGGCGGCCAGGTTGGGGCGGGCCAAGGGCGTGAGCGGCTGCAGCAGCAGGAATTCAGGCGGCAACTCCGGGGTCAGCTGGGCGCTGATGTGATACGGCTTCACCGGAATCTGACTGCGCCCGTAGAGCTCTTTGGGCACCTGCCATACGTCATCACCGCTGTAGAAAATGCGTGGATCGGTGACGTGATATCGCAGTAGCTGGGAGGTCTGCAGCTCGAACTGGCGCTGGGGGTACCGAATGTGGGCCTGCAGTGGCTTAGGCATCGCCGCTAGCGGCTGAAAAAGATCAGGGAACAACCTTTGCCAGCCGGCAATGATCGGGTCTTGCGGTTCGGCTACGTAGAGCACGGCCGTGCCGTTGTATGCGTCGACTACCGCCTTCACCGAATTGCGTAGATAGCGGATATCGGCGTCGCCAGGCACGGCAGCGCTGTAGGGATAGCTGCGACTGGTGGTGAAACCCTCCACGATCCAGTACTGGTTTTGGTCACGGGCAAAGGGACCCGGCTTATTGAGTTGCACCGACACCAGATAAGGATCACCCTCAAAGCGCACAAACGGGGCCAGGCTGCGCAGGCGTTCGCGCACCTCCCGGCGAAGCAGCAGTCGGGTCTGGGGGGTAATCGCCCCCTGCACCAGCAGCTTCGGCTCACGCAGATAAATAGCGGCGGCTAGTCGGCCCCAAGCAGAGCCGATCGGCACACCAGCTGAGCCGCCGTAGTGGGTGTAGAGATTTTCATCACCCTGGGGGTAGTCAAACTCCTGCACCTTGGTGGGCGCGAGGGCATAGGGCGACACCAGTGCCCCGAAATAGAGGCTGGGCTTGCCGATGGGGATGCCGGCGCTCACTTGGGCGGTGGTGATGCCCAGCTGGGCATTGCCCTGAACCCTGGTTGATGCGCCTAGGTCGCTGATGAAGTATTCCGGCAGGCCATCGGGGCTGCTGGTATTCACCGGCGAAACCGTGAAGCCATAGCCGTGGGTAAACACCAAGTGGGTGTTAAGCCAGGTGCGGGCCGCCGGGGGCAGGGAGGCTTGATCGAGCTCCCGCGCCGTGATGATCACCAGCTGACGGCCCAGTCCCTGGTTTGGCGCCAGGTTGTAGCGGTCCACCGCAGCGGCAGAGAAGCGGTAATAGACCCGCAGCTGCTGCAGCTGGCGGTTGGTGGAGAGCAGGGGCTGACTATCCCAAAGGCGAATGTTGCGCAGGGTGGCCTGGCCGGCCAGCACATCAGCGCGGGTGAGGCGCCGCCGTGGCTTAACGAAACGGGTGCTGATGCCATCAAGTTGGAAGGCTGCCCGGGTAGCCCGGATTGAGCGCGCCAGATAGGTAGTTTCCAGCTGCAACTCCCGCGGTTTAACCAGCAGCAGCTGCAGCACGGGGGTGAGCGCGGCCTCAAGCAAGGGCACCAGCAGCAGGGCCAAGGAAACAGCCCCAAGCAAAGGTCCCCGAATGCCCCGGCGCGGCAGGGGCAGCAGCAGGGCGACAGCCGTGAGCAGGGCCACCAATGCCGCCAGGGTGCGCATGGGCAGCACCAGATGGACGTCGAGCCAGCCGGCACCGGGCACGCTGCCTGCGGTGCTGAGCAGCAGCTGGTGGCGGCCAAGCCAAAAACTGCCAGCTACCAGCAGGGCCAGCGAGCCAAGCGGCCAGCGCAGCTGCAGCAGCTGCGCTGGGGTGAAACCGTGGAAACGGCCATCGCTTAGCTGGGGGGGGCGGGCCAGCAGGCCCCAAAGCCCCGCCGCCAGGTGGCAGGTACCAAGGGCAAGCAGCAGGGTTAGCCCCAGGGCCAGGGCGGGGAAACGCACCAGGCCAAAACTGATATCTGCCGAGAGCATCGGCTCCCGCACCCCACTATCAGGAGCCAGCAGTGCCAGCGACCACACCCCCCAAGCCCGGCCCAGCACCGTGGCCGTGGCCAACGACGCCAGCGCCGCCACCAAGCGGGGCGCCCGCCGCGGCCAGGCAAGCAGGGCCGCCAGCAACCCGGCCAGCAGCAACAGCAGGGAGAACGGCAGGCCATTGAGCAGGGTTAAACCATGTAGCCGCTGGGGATCGAAGGGGGTTAGCACCAGGCGTTGGGCCAGGCGCAGCAGCAGGGCCAGCGGCACCAGCTGGGCCAGGGCAAGCAGCCCTAACCCGGCGGCGTAGCCAGCTGGGGCCAGGGCAAAGCGCCGCTCGCCGGGGTCGGCCGAGCCAGGACGCCAAAAGCGACTCAGCCAGCCCTGCAGGCCGAGGCCCAGCCCCAAGCCCATACCCGTCAGGCCAGCCTGCAGCAGCCAGCGGCGCAGCAGTACCTGGCCTTTGGCAAATTGCTCAAACCAGCTCCACTCCACCCAGAGGCGGGCCCCCAACATCCCGAGTCCGACCAGAAGCGCCAGGCCCAGGGTCACGCTGAACGCCGAACGCAAGGAGGCAGACGAGAGGCGCCTTGGCATCGGGAAAAGGTGCAGGTGCCGAGGCTAGGAAGCCCTGGCCCATCAGCAAGCCCGAACCCCATATAAATACCCGACTTTTAATATCGGGATTAAATCGGTTCGCCGACAAACGCTGTTAATCTGCTGCCATCGCCGAGCGTGACCGTGACTGCCACCCTCTCCCGCTCCACCTTCACTGGATTGCGCTGCAAAGAATGCGGCCATCCCTACGAAGCAAGCGCTCGCCACGTCTGCGAAGACGTTTGCTTTGGCCCGCTCGAGGTCGTCTACGACTACGAGGCGATCAAAAATCGGGTGAGCCGGGCCACGATTGAAGCTGGTCCAGCCTCGATCTGGCGGTACCGCGAATTTTTGCCGATTGAAGGGGATCCCATAGACGTCGGCACGGGCTTCACGCCGCTGCTGAAGGCCGGCAACCTGGCTAAACGGCTTGGCCTCAAGAGCCTTTACATCAAGAACGACGGCGTCAACATGCCGACGCTGTCGTTTAAGGATCGGGTGGTGAGTGTGGCCCTCACCCGCGCCCGGGAGCTGGGCTTCACCACGGTGAGCTGCGCTTCCACCGGCAATCTGGCCAACTCCACCGCCGCCATCGCCGCCCACGCCGGCCTCGATTGCTGCGTGTTCATCCCCAGCGATCTGGAATTGGGCAAGGTGCTGGGCACTTTGATCTACAACCCCACCTTGATGGCGGTGCATGGCAACTACGACCAGGTGAATCGCCTCTGCTCGGAAGTGGCCAACACCTTCGGCTGGGGCTTCGTCAACATCAACCTGCGCCCCTATTACTCCGAGGGCTCAAAAACCCTGGGCTACGAGGTGATCGAGCAACTGGGCTGGCAACTACCAGACCACATCGTGGCGCCCCTGGCCTCGGGCTCCCTATTCACCAAGATTCGCAAGGGTTTTGACGAGTTCATCAAGGTGGGGCTCGTAGAGGAGAAGCACGTGCGCTTCAGCGGCGCCCAGGCCGAGGGCTGCTCCCCGATCGCCCAGGCCTTTGCCGCAGGCCGCGATTTCATCACTCCGGTGAAGCCAAATACCATCGCAAAGTCGATTGCCATCGGCAACCCGGCAGATGGCCCCTACGCCATCGACATCGCCAACAAAACCAACGGCAGCATCGCCGCCGTCAGCGACCCAGAGATCATCGAGGGCATCAAGCTGCTGGCTGAAACTGAGGGCGTTTTCACCGAAACCGCAGGCGGTACCACCATCGCCGTGCTGAAGAAGCTGGTGGAGCAGGGCAAGATCAATCCTGACGAAACCACCGTGGCCTACATCACCGGCAACGGTCTCAAGACGACAGAGGCGATCGCCTCCTCCATCGGCGAGCCCTACCTGATTGAGGCCCAGCTCGACAGCTTCAAAGCGGCCTGGGCAAAAGCGCAAGCCTCTCAGCAGCGCTGATCACCCCACCCATTCCTCACGCCCCTCCAATCCCCGCCATGGCAGTTCAGGTTCTGATCCCCACCCCCCTGCAGAAGTTCACCAATGAGGAGGCCAGCGTGGATCTCGATGCCTCCAATGTGGATGGCCTGATCGATGCCCTCGAGGGCCGCTATCCGGGGATCAAGGGTCGGTTGTGCGATGAGGCAGGCAAACTGCGCCGCTTCCTCAACGTCTACGTAAACAGCGAGGACATCCGCTTCCTCGACAACCAGACCACCAGCCTCAGCGACGGCGATGAGGTTTCGATTGTTCCTGCCGTGGCCGGCGGCTGACCGAAGCCTCCAGGCGCGAGCCGAGTCCCAATAGTGTTCAGATCCCGCGAGGTGCCAGAGCAATGACCCAGGCCCCGATCCAGTCGATCCCCACTGCCGGCTCCGCCCAGTGGCAAGCCAAGGCCGAGTTGTTCGACTACCGCCAGGCTGCCAATCCGGTACGAGCTGGGCTAACCGAACCGATACCCCTGCGCCAATGGGACCCAGCCCTGCACCAGTCAGGGCCCACGGCGGTGCTGCCCCTCGATCTCAGCAGCGAGCTCGGCTGTAGCGCCCCGGCCACCAGCCCTGGCCTGGCGGCAAACTTTTTGCGCATCGAAGCTGGTGAAAGCCTCAAGGCAGCGGCGAACGCCACTAGCTCCTTGTTTTATGTGCTGCACGGATCGGGCGGCCTCAAGCGTTCTGGCACCCCGCAGCTTGACTGGAGCGCTGGAGATTTATTTGTGTTGCCAGCTGGCGAGCCCCCCCTGCTAACGGCAGAGGGCACCAGTGTTCTCTACTGGGTGCATGACGGCCCCCTGCTCAGCCACCTCGGCGTCGAGACCAGCGCCGCCCGCTTTGAACCCACCCACTACCCCGCCGCCCTGCTGCAGCGCGAACTCAACCAGCTGCTTGCCGATCCCAGCGCCGCTCGCAGCAACCGGCTGAGCCTGCTGCTAGCTAATAGCGATCTGCCCCAAAGCCGCACCGTGACCCACACCCTATGGGCCATGCTCGGGGTGGTGCCTGCTGGCGCCATCCAGCCACCGCACCGGCACCAGTCGGTGGCCCTTGATCTAATCATCGATTGCGACCCGGGCTGCTACACCCTGGTGGGCACGGAGCTCGATGCCAGCGGCGCCATCGCCAACCCCCGCCGCATCGATTGGCAGTCCGGTGGGGCCTTCATCACCCCGCCTGGCTACTGGCACGCCCATGTCAACAGCAGCGAGCGGATTTCCCGGTTGCTGCCGATTCAAGATGCCGGCCTACACACCTACTTGCGCAGCCTCGACATCCGCTTTTCCGGTGGCCTGCAGGGCAACAGCTGAACCAGTCGGCTGCGGATGGGCCGCCTCATGGCTTGTCACCACCGCTCTAAAGGCCTCACCTTCGATGGTTTCGTCGCGAATCAGCATTTCGACCAGCTCATCCATCAGGGCGCGGCGTGGCTGTAGCAGAGCTACAGCGTGGGCGAGTGCGGAGCTTGCCAGGTCCCTCACCAGAGCATCGATTCGATTGCCGGTCTCCCGCGAGTAGGGAGGCTCGGAGCGCAGCCAGTCGCGGCCAAGGAAAACCTCAGCCCCTTCCCCCTCCAAGGCCACCGGTCCAAGGCTGGAGAAGCCATAACGGGTCACCATCTCCCTGCAGATGCGGGTGACCATGTCCAGATCGCCACTGGCACCCTGGGTCACCTCAGCGGGACCAAACACAACCAGCTCGGCAGCGCGGCCGCCCAATGCAACGACCAACCTGGCTTGCAGGTAGGCCTTGCTAATCAACCCGGAATCGAGGATCTCGTCGTCGGGCATCATTCGGGCAAAGCCGCCAACTCCTCCGGAGCGGGGCAGCAGGGTCACCTTGTCGAGGGGATCGGCCTTTGGCACCAAGGTGGTGAGGAGGGCATGGCCCACTTCGTGGTAGCCGATAAGGCGCTTTTTGGCGCTGTCCTGCAGCGGTGCTGCCGTCAGGCCCATGGTGATGCGTTCAAGGGCACCGGCTAAGGCGCCGTCGTCGATCTCGCTCTGGTGATGGCGTGCCGTGAGGATGGCGGCCTCGTTGAGCAGGTTGGCCAGATCGGCGCCAGAAAAGCCCGGGGTGCGGCTAGCCCAGGCCGAGAGCGACACCGCCCCAGCCAGGGGGCGGCTACGGGCATGCACCGCCAGGATCGCCTCACGGCCGCGGCGATCCGGCAGGTCGATGGTTATGCGGCGGTCGAAGCGGCCGGGCCGCATCAGTGCGCTATCAAGCACGTCAGGACGATTTGTGGCCGCCAGCAAAATGACGCCGGAGTTGTCTGCGAAGCCATCCATCTCTGTGAGCAGCTGGTTGAGGGTCTGCTCCCGTTCATCGTTGCCGCCACCGATACCAGCTCCTCGCTGGCGACCAACCGCATCTACTTCGTCTATGAAAATGATGCAGGGCGCTTTGGCTTTGGCCTTGCGAAATAGGTCTCGCACCCGACTGGCACCCACCCCCACGAACATTTCAACGAATTCGGAGGCGGCCATCGAGAAAAACGGCACGCCTGCCTCTCCCGCTATGGCGCGGGCTAAAAGGGTTTTACCCGTACCTGGTGGGCCCACCAGCAGCACACCTTTAGGGATCTTGGCGCCAACAGTCGTGAAGCGTTCTGGCTCCTTCAAGAAGGTGACCACCTCCTGAAGCTCCTCCTTGGCCTCACCGATACCGGCCACATCCTCAAAACGCACCGCCACACCGCCCTCCTCCTGCAACCGGGGCTTGCTGCTGCCGAAGCCCATGGCCCGGTTGGCCACCTGGGCCGAGCGACGGATCAATAGGGCTAGTCCACCCAGTAGCAACAGCACCAACAAGCCATTGGCTACTAGACCAGCCATGGCGCCATCAGCCCGGTCATCGCGCACGGTGAGGGGCACCTTCGCCTGCTCGGCGGTGCGCAGCAGCAGCTGGTCATTGCTGAAGACCGGAACCGTGACTTGACGTCCGTCGTCGAAACGCACTCGCGCCTCTCGCTGCCGCAAAGACAGCTCAAGATCTTTGACCTTGCCCGCTCGCAGATCCTTCAAGAGCTGGCTGTAGGAAGGGGCAGGGTCGCGAGTCGATAGTCCGTTCAACCGCATGGATTGTCCAATTGGAGGAATGCTGTCGCTCACTAGGTTCTGTCTTTGTGCTGAGCTTAGCTATTTGACGAAAGGCCAGGCGACAACGGAAGATCATTGTTTGATGTAGCGGGCCAGGATGGCTGTTCCTAAGAAGAAAACTTCCAAAGGCAAGCGCAATCAGCGCCATGCCACCTGGAAGGGCAAAGCTGTTGTGGCAGCCCAGAAAGCTTTCTCCATCGGCAAGGCAGTGCTGAGCGGCAAGGCACAAGGTTTTGTTTATCCAGTGGATGAGGAGGGTGACGACAGCGATAGCTGATCGTCCCAGACGTTTAATTACGACTTTCAGCTAACGCAGCTGCCGCCAATCCAGCGACGGCGGCTGTCCAGCAAGCCGTAACCACTGGCTGAGCCCCGCATTGGATCTTGATAGAGGGACGGAGGCAGGGAACAAAGGCTGGCGCGCACCAGGCGATCCAGCTCAGTCACAGGGAGCCAGGCAGCGCCGCGGCGGCGCTGTTTTGCCTCAGCCTGCAGGCGCCAGCGGCGCGGTAGTTGCCAGTTCTGAGGACGCAGCAACCACAGCTGGGCGCAGCGCTGCCAAAGCGGCTGATAGGCCTCAAGAGCTTGGTCCCAGTGGGGCAGCCAGGCCAGCTCCTCGGCGTTGAGCCCAGCCGGAGGCTGAATATTGGCAAGGGCTTCCCTGCCCAGGGAGCGGCAACCGAGCAGCCAGCCCTCCAGCAGCAGCACCTCCGCTTCCACCAGCTCCTCAGCAGAGCGGTCACCGAGGCCGCCCCGCAGGGTCTTGTCAAAGCGAGGCAGTCGCAGGGCACTGCCGGCCTGCCAGGCATCGAGACACGCCAGCGCCAGGCCCACGTCATGACTGCCTGGCGGCACCCGGGATACACCGAAAGGATTACCCGCGAGCGCCCGCTGCCGCTGCTCCCAGGGCAGGTAAAAGTCGTCGATCGAGGCCACCGCCAGCCCCAGGCCCAGGCCGGCGGCCCGCTGCTGCAATACCCGAGCCATGGTGGATTTACCAGCGCCCACCGGCCCATTGAGGGCCACCACCGTGCGCTGACCGCTGAGGCCCAGAGCCTGCATCTGGGCCAGAAGAGGTTGCACCAGCCTGCTATCCAATTGGGGATCCATCAGGTACCGAGCTTGAAGGCCTCGAGCACCACCGCATACACCACCCCGATGCGCAGGTTGTCGACCACGACCCAGCTGAGCCCAGGCGTGGCTCGAACCAGACGGCCGCGCAAGCGCACGATCAACTCAACAGTTAGCACCGTTGCTAGCACCGCCATCGGGCGCCCACCAGGGATCGACATCAGCACGTAGGCCGTGAGATTGCTGCCGGCGTAGAAACCCAGTAGCAGGGACAAAACCACGCTGCTGCGGTGGCGCCAGTTGCCACGCAGGTTGCCCAGCAGCTGGGCTCCAAACCGCTCGATGGCCTGATTGAAGCGGGTGGGCTGCAGGTTCGAACGCGTCACGAGGGCCAATTCTCCAGCAAGGCCTGCAGATAGGAGAGCGTGATCTCGCTGCCCTGGCAAGCGGGGCCCCGCACCACAGCCGCCCCGAGCCCCAACTGATCAACCACCGCCCGCGCCCGCGCAAAGCGCTGCGGCGGCTCCGCACTGCCGTAGTGACTAAGGGTGACCAGGCAGGCAAGCCCAGCGCTGTCAGCGGCCACAAGACCGTTGCCGGAATCTTCCAAAACCAGCGCCGTGCTGGTGGGGCAGCCCAGCTGCTGCAGGGCCAGCTGGTAGGCCTCAGGATCGGGCTTCTTGCGGGCCACATCTTCGCCGCACACCCAGAAGGCGAAGTGCTGGCAGAGCCCCCCCAGCAGATGCTCGGCCAGGCAAGCCACCGCGGCGCGACCACTGGTGGTCACGATCACCTGGCTCAGGCCAGCCGCCCCAGCTGCAGCGATCAGCTCAGCCACCCCGGGTCGCAGGCGCAGCTCGCCAGCAGCCACAAGGGCTTCGTAATGGACTTGCTTGCGGGCCTGCAGCTCAGCTACCAACTCGGGCCGCGGCGGCTCGCCCAGCAGCTGCGCGAGGGCTGCAGTGATGCGTTCCCGGCCTCCACTAATCGCCAGCAGCTCGCCGTAGCGGGCTTCATCCCAATGCAGGGGCACACCAACCTCGGCAAAGGCGCGGTTGAAGGCCAGGCGATGGCCGTCCCGCTCGGTCTCCGCCAGCGTGCCATCCACATCCCAGAGCAGGGCTTGCAGGGCCATCAGCTGCTCGAGCCAGAGCCACTCAAGTTAGAGCGCCCATTTCGGTAGGGGATGCGGCGTAGCGGCATGGCCCGCACAATGATCTAGTTGCAGTTGTTAAGTCGTTGCTGCCAGCCCTCCACGAACAACGCTGGCACCTGCCTGCCCCTCTGGCACTGGGAGCCCTAACGCAAGCCCCGGCCACCGATCCCCTACCCGAGCCGCTGCTGGCGCTGCTAAGTCGTCGTGGCTTCACCAGCCCTGAGGCCATCGACGCCCTACTGGATCCGGAGGCGGCACCGGCGGCCGGGCGCCACTTCCCCGACCTGGCCAAGGCCGTGGCGCGGCTGAAGCGCGCCTGCGGCCAGGGGGAAGCGGTGGCGATCTGCGGCGACTACGACGCCGACGGTATGACCAGCACGGCCCTACTCGTGGGAGTGCTGCAGCGCCTAGGCGCCCGGCCGATCGCGGCGATCCCCAGCCGCATGGATGACGGCTACGGCCTCAACGCCGCCATGGTGGAACGGCTGGCAGAGCAGGGGGTCGCCCTGCTGGTGACCGTCGACAACGGAGTTTCTGCCCTGGAGGCCTTGGAGCGAGCCGAAGCCCTTGGCATCGAGGCGATCCTCACCGACCACCACACGATTCCCGATCCGCTGCCGCCCCACCTGGCCCTGCTGCATCCCCAGCGCACCCCGGACGGATCCCCCTATCGGGGCCTGGCGGGGGTGGGGCTGGCCTACGTGCTGGCGGCGGCGCTCTGCCAGAGCCTGCGGCGCACCGATGGCCAGCAGATTGCCCTCAACCTTTTTTGCATCGGCACGATCGCCGACATGGCCCCGCTGGTGGGGGTGAACCGGCGCTGGCTGATCGACGGCCTGCCCGAGCTGGGCCGCAGCCCCCTGGTGGGGCTCCAGGCCCTGCAACAGCTCGCTGGCCTCGACGAGAGGCCCCTCGATGCCCAGGCGGTGGGCTTCCAGATCGCGCCGCGGATCAACGCCGTGGGCCGGCTTGGTGATCCCCAGCTGGTGGTGGAGTTGCTCACCACCGAAGATCCAAGCCGGGCCCTGGCCCTGGCCCGCGATTGCGAGGCGCTCAATCGCCAGCGCCGCGACCTCTGCACCGCCATCGAAGCCGAGGCCCTGGCCCTGCTCGAGGCCGATGGTCCCCAGCGCCCGGCCTTCCTGCTGCTGGCCCAAAACCACTGGCACCACGGCGTGATCGGCATCGTGGCCGCCCGGCTGGTGGAGCGCTTCGGCCTGCCCGCCGCCCTGCTCGCTGGCGAGGGCAACGGCCGCCTGCGGGCCTCGGTGCGGGCGCCCCGGGGCTTTGCGGTGGATGGAGCCCTGCAGCAGTGCGCGCCCCTACTGGAGCGCTTCGGCGGCCACCCCGCCGCCGGGGGCTTCACCGTGCGCGCCGAGCAGGTGGCCGCCCTGCACGAGCAGCTAAACCAACTGGCCCAGACCTGGCTGCTGCAGGCAGGCCATGGCACCCCGGTAGAACCGGAAGCCCTGCTCAGCTTCGCGCAGATCAACCGCAGCTTCTACCGCCAGCTGCAACGGCTCGAGCCCTTCGGCATCGGCCACCCCCAGCCCGTGTTCTGGAGCCAGGGCTGCCAGGTGGCGGCCCAGAAGCTGCTGCGCGGCGGCCACCTGCAACTGGAGCTGCGCCAGGGCGAGGCGAGCCTGCGGGCCATGGGCTGGCGCTGGCAGGGTGAAACCAACCTGCCGGCCCTAGTGGATGTGGCCTACCGCCTGCGGCTCGACTCCTGGCAGGGGGAGGAGCGGTTCCAGCTGGAGCTGGCGGGCTTGCGAGCCAGCTCTGGTGGCGCCATTGATGGTGGTGAGGTGGTGTTGCAACACCAAAACCGCACCTACTGGTGTCGCCGCGAGGGTGCGGGGCTGGTGGTGCGCAATGCGGCCGGCGACGAACTCACCAGCGCCGAGGGCGCCAGCCACGACCACCCCTACGTGCGCGCCCTAATGCAAGATGCGGCCCTGGCCCTGGGACTGGTCGCCTGAGATGGCCTTGCCCCTAAACCGCGGCCAGCTCTACTTCCTGTTGCAGCTCCTGCTGTTGGGGCTGCTGGTGGGCTTGGCTTGCTGGCCCCTGAATCTGGTGGACCACGTCCAGGAGCAGCTGCTGCTGCAGCTGCCCAACTTTGTCGGCGGGGCTTGGACGCTGCAGGGCCTGGCGATCGCCCTGGCGCCGGTGCTGGTGATGCCAGCCCTGCTTTGGCTTCAGGCCGGCCCCTGGGCCCGGGGTGCGGGCTCGGGCATACCCCAAACGATCGAGAGCCTCGAGGATCCCGAGCAGGCCGCCGCTTTGATGGCACCCTTCGCCACCGTGGCGCGGCTCTGCCTCTGGTCGGCGGCCAGCCTGGCCCTGCTGCCCCTCGGCCGCGAGGGACCCGTAGTGCAGTTGGGTGCGGCAGTGGCCCACGGCCTGCGACAACGCTTCCCCCGCTTGCTGACCAAACTCAGCACCCAGAGCCTGATGGCAATCGGCGCTGGCGCTGGCCTGGCGGGGGGCTTTAACAGCCCTCTGATGGGAGCTGTGTTTGTGGTGGAGGAACTTACCGGACGCTTCCAAACAGCCGTGCTCTGGCCGGCGGTAGTGGTCTGCTCAGCGGCAGCCCTGGTGAGCAACCTCGCTGGCATACCACTTTTCACCCTGGGCATGGTTCAAAGCACCCAGCCGGAATGGCAGCAACTGCTGTGGGCCCTGCCCGTCGGGGTGGGTGGCGGCCTGCTGGGCGGCCTGTTCAGCCGCATCCTCTGGCGGAGCTCAGCCCTGCTGCGCCAGCGAGTGCGGCAACGGCCCCTGGCCTGGGGGCTGGGACTGGGCCTAGCCCTTGGCCTAATCGCCGTGGCCAGCGGTGGCTGGAGCGGTGGCGATGGTGAAGCGCTGATGTCTCAGCTGCTTGAAGGTCGCGGCAGCTTGCCGGTGCCCGGCTCACCCCTCAGCGTCATCGGCTGGCTACTGCTGGTGGCAACCCGGCTGGTGGCACCAATTTTGGCCTTGGCAGCGGGAATACCGGGCGGCCTGATTGATCCAGCCTTCGCCATTGGTGCCCTGTTTGGCAGCGGCAGCCTGGAACTCCTGGGGGGCAGCAGCCAGCTTGGCCTGGCCCTAGGCATGGCGGCTGCCCTATCAGGGGCTACCCAGTTGCCCCTGATGACGGTGCTGTTTGCCCTGCGCATGGCAGGGGATCAGCAGTGGCTCTTCGGCACCCTGCTGAGCGCCGTGGTGGGTGCCTATGTGGGCCGCCAGATCCAGCCTGAGCCGATTTATCACGCCCTCTGGAACCTCGGCCGAAGTGGCGATCAGAGAGCGCCGCGGCGGTAGAAGAGCACGAAGATCACGGCAGGACCGGCCAGGGTGATCAGCGCCAGGGCGGCAAAATTGGCGATCAGGTGAAAGTCGATACCCATGGAGATTGCTGCCGCAGAGCAGTAGTCGCTGTGAGCACAGGTTAGGGGTCCATCCCAGCGGCCCATGCCTGCCGGCGGGCTCTGTGACGGCTTGTCACAGCAGCAGCTGCGCCTTGGCCTGTGGCTGAATGGAGTTAATCGCTTCAGGGGGATGGCCAGGGACGATCGGGCCCATTGGGGATGCATCAGCGGCTGCGGAGCCTGCTGCCGGCTGGATCCCAGTCTGCGTCAGGAAGCAATCGAGGCGCTCAGCCCAGAGCAGCAGGAGCAGTACATGGCAATGGTGGGCGCCGATGGCTGGTGCCTCAATTTCGACACTGGCTCGCGTAGCTGCCGCATCTATGCCGAGCGGCCCGACTTCTGCAACGTGGCCAACCTGGTGCAGCTGTTTGGCACGATCGACGATCCCAGCGCTGGCGACCGACTAGCCATCGGCTGCTGCCTGCAGCAGATCCGCAGTGAATACGGAGGTCGTGGCAGGGTAATGAAGCGCTTTCAGCGTGCCATTCGTAAGCGTCCATGAGCAGCGAACCCGATTCCAACGCCAGCCGGGCAGGTAGCTGGGGTGCCGCCTTCGTCACCACCTTCACTACGGTATTTCTGGCTGAGCTCGGGGACAAGACCCAGCTCGCCGCCCTCCTGCTCTCTGCCCAATCAGGCCGCCCGGTTGTGGTGTTTGTTGGTGCCTCCCTGGCCCTGATCAGCTCCAGCCTGGTTGGGGTATTACTGGGCCGCTGGCTGGCCAAGGTGATGCCGCCACAGCAGTTGGAACGCCTGGCAGGAATCCTGATGGTGGCCCTGGGTCTGTGGCTGGGCCGGCAAGCCGTACTCGGCCTAGTGCCCAGCCCCTCCGACCTTCCTCTCTCCTAACCGCAGCGCTACGCCATGCCCTTCGCCCTGCTCGCTTCCACCTTCGCCACTGTGTTTTTGGCTGAGCTGGGAGACAAAACCCAGCTGGCCATCGTGACCATCAGTGGCACCTCAACCCGCCCTGGAGCCGTGTTTGCCGGCAGTTCCGCTGCCCTGGTGCTGGCCAGCCTGCTGGGCGCAGCCGCCGGCGGCTCCCTATCCGCCGTAATCCCCACCAATGCCCTGCAGCTGGCAGCCTCCGTTGGCTTTCTGGTGATCGGCGTACGCCTGATCCAGCGATCGAGCAACCCGGAAGCCGAAGAATCGTCAGCTGACTAATATCACGACATGAAGGCCTTGGCGGCCGTGGGCATCGCTCCGAGTCCAGTCCGCCATCACCCGGCTTCAGTCCAGCCAGCCCTCCAACAGATGAAGTTCACGGTCGCCGACCTGCTCGACCAGCTGCCCGCCCAGGAAGCCCTGCCGCTGACAAAGCTGGAAAAAGCCTTGGGCCTCAGCCAAAAAGCTGAAAAGCAGCAGCTACAGATCGGCCTAGACGGCCTCAGCCGCCTTGGCCTGCTGGAGGTCAGTGAGGCCGGCATCGCCCGCCGCGAAGACCCTGAGCTGATCGCCGCACGGCTGCGTTGCTCCAGCAAAGGCTTTTGCTTTGCCCTGCGCGAAGACGGCGGCGAAGACATCTACATCCGCGATCACCAGCTCAACCACGCCTGGAATGGCGATCGGGTTCTGGTGAAGGTGACCCGCGAAGGCGGCCGTCGTCGCTCTCCTGAGGGCGGGGTGCAGTGCATCCTTGAGCGCCACACCACCTCGCTGCTGGCCCAGGTCGAGCAGCAGGAGGAGCGCCTGGTGGCCACACCACTAGACGACCGCCTGCTCACAGCCGTGGAACTTCCGGCAGGGGACGCCGCCCACCTCGACGGCCAACAGGCTTCGGTGGTGGAAGTGCTGGTGGACCGCTACCCGGTGGGTCAGTTTGCCCCCCAAGGCCATGTGGCTCGCAGCCTGCCTGTTAACGGAGGCGAAGCCGCCGACCTAGACCTGCTGCTGACCAAGCACCGGCTCCACAGCCGCCCCCAGCCGCCCCGAGCGACCCTCAAAACCTTGGCCGCCAAGGAGCGCATCGACCTCAGCGCCCAACCCGCCCTGCTGCTGGAGCCCTGGAGCGGCAAGGAGGCGCCCTGCCTGCCAGCTATGGCAATTGAGGAGCGGGAGGGTGGCTGGACCCTCTGGCTGCACACCCCGGCCGTAGCGGAACGCTTCACGCCCGGCAGCGCCCTCGACACCTGGTTGCGCAACCAGGCTGACGCTTACTGCACCGGAAACCAGTGGCTGCCCCTGCTCAGCCCCGCCCTGGCCAAGGCAAGTGCCTTCAAGGTGGGTGAGGTTCAGGCAGCTTTATCGGTCGCCTTGGAGCTGGGCACTGATGGCAGTCTTGAGCACTTCCGCTTCAGCCGCAGCCTGATTAAGCCCGTGGCGTCCGCCGGTTTAGAGGTCCTGAACGCTCTGGCAGAACGCAAGCCCAAGAGCCGCACCGTGCCGGCAGCGCTGAAGGGGCTTAAGGAGCAACTGGGCATGATTGAGCAGCTGATCGCCGTGACCGGCCTTCTGCGCCAACGGCGCCAAGCCGCGGGCTCCCTTGATCTCAACCTGCCCCTACCCGCCATCGACAGCCTGGGAGATCTGGCTGTTCCTGGCCCCGAAAGTGCCCTGGTCGGCTGGCTTGTGAACCTGGAGCCCCACCATCCCCTAGCCCTGATGCGGGAAGCTGTGCTACTGGCAGAACAGGCCCTCGGCCAGCACCTGGCGACCCTGGCACTACCGGCGATCTACGCCACTAACGCCCTAGCGGACCCGGCCGACCTCAACGACGTTGCCCGGGCTGCTCTGGCCCTCGACATCCCGCTCGAGCTGAGCGAAGAGGGCAATGCCAGTGCGGCTGAATTGGCAGCCGCCTTCGCTGGTACCGACCGCAGCCGGGCCCTACAGCAGCAACTGCAGGCCATCCTCAAACCGATCCAACTCAGCACCAGCCCTGGCCCCCACGCCCTGGCGGGCCTGCTGGAAGAGGGGACAGCCCTTGCTCCCTGGTGCTGCCCAACCCTGCACTATGCCGATCTGTGGAACCAGCAACTGTTGGTGCTACTTCTTACCGAGGGCAAGGACCGCCCCAGCGTGCGCCACAAAACCACCGTCGATCTGGCATCGGATGCCTGCCACGGCGCCATCGACTGGCCGCTGCTGGCCCCCAGCCAGCTGACTCCATACCTGGAAGTGCAGGAACACGGTCTGGTTCAGCGTCTCAATGGCCGGCGGCGCTTTCTATCCGAACTGCAGTCCGACCTACTGGCCATGCTCCAGGCCCGCCAGGCAGAGCCCTTAGTGGGGCAGGTGCTCCCTGGGGTAATCAGCGGCGTGCAGAGCTACGGCTTCTTCGTGGAGGTGCCCCCTTCCCAGGTGGAAGGCCTGGTGCACGTCAGCTCCCTCAAGGACGACTGGTATGAGTACCGCTCCCGTCAAAACCGCCTGGTGGGGCGCAAAAATCGTCGCACCTACATGCTGGGTGACCAGGTGGAGGTTGAGATCCAGAAGGTGGATGCCCTGCGCCACCAGATCGATCTGGCCGTGGTGCTGCCCGAGGGCTACGAGAGCGAGATGACCGACTCCTATCCCCAAAACCAGGACCAAAATCAGGACCATGACGACATCGATCCGTTCGCGCCAATTCCAGTACTAAGCGAGGTCTGAGCCATGGTTCGGGCCTCCAGAAACGGCTGCCGATCCGAGCCGGTGGTGCTTGCCGTTTCTGGCGCCTCTGCCCAGCCCTTGGCCCAGCGAGCCTTACAGCTGCTGCTGGAAGCGGACGAAGCGGTCGAGCTGGTTACTTCGCGGGGAGCCATTGGCGTCTGGCAGGCAGAACTGGGACTGAGGGTGCCCTCAGAACCTGAAGCCCAGGAAACTTTTTGGCGGCAACGCACCGGTATCAGCTCCGGGCAGCTGCGCTGCCACCGCTGGAACGACCAGGCAGCTGGCATTGCCAGTGGCAGCTTCAAGACCCGCGGCATGGTGATCCTGCCAGCCTCCATGGGTACGGTGGGGCGTATCGCTTCAGGGGTGGCCCTAGACCTAGTAGAGCGGGCCGCAGATGTTCACCTCAAGGAAGGGCGCCCCCTGGTGATCTGCCCCCGGGAAACCCCCTGGAGCCTGGTGCACCTGCGCAACCTCACGGCTCTTGCGGAAGCTGGTGCTCGCATCGCCCCACCCGTGCCTGCCTGGTATCACCAACCCCAATCAATTGACGACATGGTCGATTTCCTGGTGATCCGCGTCTTTGACGTGCTCGGCTTCGAGCTCGGCAACCTGCGCCGTTGGCAGGGGCCGCAGCACCAGCCAGGATCAATCGAGGCTCCATCACTCGACGCACCTTCCCCCTAGTTGGTCCTGCTGCAACGCCTACTGCTGCTCCCCCTGCTGGCCCCCCTTCTGCTGGTACTGCTGGTGGGCGCCCTCAACCCCCGCCCCAATCTGACCATGCGACTGCTGGTGTGGACCAGTCCGGCCCTGCCAATCGGTGTTTGGATTGCCCTGGCCGCCGGCGGTGGCGCCGGGCTGAGCGCCGCCGGAGCCGCCCTAGCCCTGCGCACGGGGTCGGGCAGCTTGCGACGTCAGGTGCGCCGTGGCGCTAGTGCCCCCGAGGCGGTCTGGAGGGAGCCTCAGCAGCAAAACCGGAGCGAACCAGCAGCCCAAACGCCTCGTGCCGCCGCTGGTCCGCCTCGCCCGCCTGGAGAGCCATCCCCAACAGTGGCGGTGCCGTTCCGGGTGATTCGCAAAGGCCGCAGCGAAGCACCACCAAGCGAACCTGTAGTGGCGCAGGCAGCTGCAGTGGGTGATGGCTGGAACAGCGCCAGCAGCGACGACTGGTGAGCGAGCTACCCGGCAACCCATCGACAGAAAGCCTGCGTAAAGTCAAGGTCAATGCCGAAAGGGGCCTGCAACGGTGAGCGAATCCGCCCAGCTAGCTGCCAAAGATCAGCCCAAAAAGGCCAAACCGCCTGCACCGGAGGACCAGCCGTTTGAGAGCTTTGTGCCTGAGCTACTGATCCCAGCCCTAGCCAAGGAGATCCAGGGGTACGGCGGAGCAGCAGCCGAACTGGCCTTTGTGCAAGGAGCCATGCCCGTGGTGGGGGCGGAGTGCTGGATGGTTCAAGGGGAGTTGCCGGGTCAGCGGCGCTTCTGGCTGTGCTTCACCAAAGCAGACATCAATTCAGCCAAAACCGTGGCTTTGGCAGAGGCAGGCGGCCAGCCCAGCCTGCTGGAGTCATTTCTGATCGACGAGAAGAAGATGAGCCTGGCGCTGCTGGTATCGCGGCTGGTGCAGCGGCTCAACGGTCAGAAATGGCTCGGCCCGAACTGACGGCCATCCCCTCTACGATGCAGGCACTGCAGTAAGTCCCAAGCCTCGATGGTGCCTCCCGCCGCTACTGCCAGCGCAACCACTAACCCCACTCAATCTTCGGTGGGCTCACCAGATGCGCCGGCCATTAAGGATCCAGCTAAGGACACGATCCTTACGCCACGCTTTTACACCACGGATTTCGACGCCATGGCGGCGATGGATTTGCGGCCCAATGAGGTGGAGCTGGAGGCCATTTGCGAGGAGTTCCGCAAGGATTACAACCGCCACCACTTCGTGCGCAACGGCGAGTTTGAGGGGGCAGCCGAGAAGCTAGATCCTGATACCCGCAGGGTTTTTGTTGAGTTTCTTGAGCAGAGCTGCACCTCCGAATTCTCCGGCTTCCTGCTTTACAAGGAGCTCAGCCGCCGCATCAAAACCAAAAACCCGCTGCTTGCCGAGTGCTTTGCCCACATGGCCCGCGATGAGGCCCGCCATGCCGGCTTCCTCAATAAAGCCATGGGAGATTTTGGGCTGCAACTGGACTTGGGCTTCTTGACCGCCAGTAAGTCCTACACCTTCTTCAAGCCTAAATTCATCTTCTACGCCACCTACTTGAGCGAGAAGATTGGCTACTGGCGCTACATCGCCATCTATCGCCACCTAGAGCAACACCCAGAAAGCAAGATCTTCCCGATCTTTAACTTCTTCGAGAATTGGTGCCAAGACGAGAATCGCCACGGCGATTTCTTTGATGCCTTGATGAAGGCTCAGCCAGACACCGTGCGCGGCTTCACCGCCCGGCTTTGGTGCCGCTTCTTCCTGCTGGCAGTGTTTGCCACCATGTACGTCCGAGACGTTGCTCGCAAAGAGTTCTACGAAGCCCTAGGCCTCGATGCTCGCGAATACGACAAGGTCGTGATTGCTAAAACCAACGAGACCTCCGCCAGAGTGTTCCCAGTAGTCCTAAATGTCGACCATCCCAAGTTCTACACTCGCCTAGAGCGCCTAGTTAGCAATAATTCCAAGCTCAGCGAGGCCGACGCAAGCAATGCTCCTGCGCCAATAAAAGTTTTGCGCAAACTGCCCTATTGGCTCGCCAACGGTGCAGAAATGGTCAAGCTTTATTTCACCCCCGCGATCCGCAGCGAGCAATTCCAGCCTTCAGTGCGCTGAGTATTTCTTGATGCGCTGAGCATTTTTGCTTGGTCTGGCCTGCCTTTGCCTGGCCTGCAGTTACATCATTCCTTCGCTGAGTTCTTTTGGTTGCCTCCAAACCGGTTGTTCTCCAGTCGGCTGCAGCCCGGTCGACAGGGGTAGTGGCAGATGCATTTGATCAAAGCTGGATGCTGCGGCTGGAGGGCTTGCTGGCGAGCGGCAGGGCAGCAGGTGCCGATTTGGTGGAGATTTTCCTGGAGCGCACCGACCACCTTGGAGTACTGGCAGAACAGGACACCATCACCAGCGTCAGCCCCGCCTTCGGCATGGGCGCAGGTATCCGGGTGTTCCTGGGCGACCGCGATGGCTTTGTTAGCACCAACGACCTGAGTGATCGCGGCCTGATGCAGGCCCTTGAGCAAGCCCTCGGCATGCTCGGGCTGAGCCACAGCAGCAGCAACTCCAGTCCTTTCGAAGGTCTGCAGATGATGCGCGATTTCGCCGCTGCCAAGCTGGACTGGCTCGATAGCTGCCCCTCTCTGGCAGAAGCCACCTTGAAGCTGCTGGAGGGCACCTGCCGCCTCGAGCACCACGGCCGCCACCTACAGGCCAGGCGCGGCAGCTACTCCCGTGACTGGCAGTCGGTACTAGTGGCTGCCAGTGATGGCACCTTTGCCCGCGACATCCGCCTGCACCAGTCCCTCGGCTTAAACGTGCTCGCCGCCGACGGCGACCACCGCGCCGGCCTCGGCCGCCGCTATGGCACCTCCGATCGCCCCGATGACCTGCGCCAATGGGACGCGGATGCCGCCGCCCAAGAAGTGTGCTCCAGTGTGGGCACCATGCTCTACGCCGATTACGTCGAAGCCGGCCAGATGCCAGCGGTGCTAGCCAACCGCTTTGGCGGCGTGATTTTTCATGAGGCCTGCGGCCACCTGCTGGAGACCACCCAGGTGGAGCGGGGCACCACCCCCTTTGCCGAAATGGTCGGCCATTCCATTGCCCACGAAGCCGTCACGGCCATCGATGAAGGCCTCAGCGACGGCGCCTTTGGCTCCCTTTCCATGGACGACGAAGGCATGGAACCCCAGCGCACCGTGCTGATCGAAAACGGCGTTCTCAAGCGCTTCCTCAGCGATCGAGCCGGCGAGCTGCGCACCGGCCACAGCCGCACGGGCAGCGGCCGGCGCCAGGGCCATACCTTTGCTGCCGCCAGCCGCATGCGCAACACCTTCATCGCCGCCGGCCCCCACACCCCGGAACAGCTGATCGGCTCCGTCGACAAGGGGCTCTATTGCAAATCGATGGGCGGCGGCAGCGTCGGCCCCACCGGCCAGTTCAACTTCGCCGTGGAGGAGGGCTACTTAATTGAAAACGGCCAGCTCACCAAACCGGTAAAGGGGGCCACCCTGATTGGCGAAGCCAAGGAGGTGATGCCCCGCATTTCGATGTGCGCCAACGACCTGGAACTAGCAGCGGGCTTCTGTGGCTCCGTGAGCGGCAGCATCTTCGTGACCGTCGGCCAGCCCCACATCAAGGTGGATTCAATCACCGTGGGAGGACGCTGACCATGACCCAGCCCACCATCCAGACCCTGAACGCCGAGGCCCTCAGCGGCCGGCTCCAGCAACTCGCCCAAGGCGCCGGCATCCAGCAATGGGATCTCGGCGCCTCCTGCAGCACCGACACCTCCGTGCAGGTGGATCGCGGCGAGGCCAAACAGATGAAAGGTGCCCAACGCAGCGCTATCACCTTGCGGGTGTGGAACGGCGACGGCCTAGTAGGCACTACCAGCACCTCAGACCTCAGCGATTCCGGCCTGGCCCGAGCCCTGAGCGGCGCCCGCGACGCCAGCGCCTTTGGCAACGCGGAGGAAACCCCGGCGTTCTCGCCCCTGGCCACCGCACCCCTGGCCCCACTAAATCAACCGCTGCACCAACCCCAGCCGATCCTCAGCCTGCTGGACACCCTCAAGCAGGCAGAACGGCAACTGCTTGATCGCCACATGGCCATCGGCACCGTCCCCTACAACGGCCTGGCCCAGCGCAGCAGCGAGCGCCTCTATCTCAATAGCGAGGGGGCCTGCCGCCACCAGACCCTGACTACCGCCAGCCTTTACCTCTACGCCAGGGCAGAGGAAGCAGGTCGCAAACCACGCAGTTCCGGTGCCGTGCGCTTGGCCTACGGCACCGCCGATCTCGACATCGCCGGCTGCATCGATGAGGCCGCCGAGCGCACGATCGCCCACCTTGACTACGCACCGATCGAAACCGGCCACTACACCTGTGTTTTCAGCCCGGAAGCCTTCCTCGACCTAATCGGGGCCTTCAGCAGCCTGTTCAATGCCCGAGCCGTGCTCGATGGGGTGAGCCTCAGCCACCGCGACTCCCTTGGCGACAGCGTGGCCGTGCCCTTCCTGAGCATCCGCGATAACGGCCTGCACCCCGGCAATGTGGGCGCCTCTGCCTTTGATGGCGAGGGCACCCCTACCGCGCCCCTAGACCTAGTGGCTGGCGGCGTGCTGAAAAACTTCCTGCACTCGGAGGCCACGGCCCGAGCCTTTGGGGTGGCGCCCACCGGCCATGCCGGCATGGGAGCAAAGGTGTCGGTGGGGGCCGATTGGTTCGAGATTGGCGTTACCCCTGGCAGTGACGGCGGCCAGCAGGGTCTAGACCGCGTAAACCATTCTGGCCCCGTTGTGGTGATCGACTCCCTATCGGCCCTGCATGCTGGAGTTAAAGCCAGCCAGGGCTCCTTCTCCTTGCCCTTTGACGGCTGGTTGGTTGAGGGTGGGATCAGCCGCTCGATCGAAGCCGCCACTGTCGCCGGCGACATCCGCACCGTGATGAAGGCGATCGTCGGCTTTGAAGGCCTGGCCAAGATCACCCCAGATGGCCTCTGCCCTTACGTCTGGGTGGAAGGGCTCTCGATCACCGGCGAGGCCTGATCATCTGGCCTTGAAGATCCTGTTTTGGGGAACCCCCGCCTACGCGGTTCCCAGCCTTGATGCCCTGGTGGCGGCAGGGCACGAGCTGGTGGGGGTGGTCAGCCAGCCAGATCGCCGGCGGGGTCGGGGCAAAGATCTATTGCCAAGTCCTGTCAAGGACCGGGCCCTAGAGCTAGGCCTGCCGGTGTTTACGCCGGAGCGTATCCGGCGCGAGCCCGAGCTCCAGGCCCGGCTTGGCGCC
This sequence comes from Cyanobium sp. NIVA-CYA 375, assembly GCF_056108345.1. Classification (NCBI taxonomy): domain Bacteria; kingdom Bacillati; phylum Cyanobacteriota; class Cyanophyceae; order Synechococcales; family Prochlorococcaceae; genus Cyanobium; species Cyanobium sp. NIVA-CYA 375. The sequence continues at coordinate 72,569 of NZ_JBSYHW010000002.1, forward strand.
CTCGGCGCCGATGTATTCGTGGTGGTGGCATTTGGCCAGATCCTGCCGCCAGAGGTGCTGGCCCAGCCCCCCCTGGGCTGCTGGAACGCCCACGGCTCCCTACTGCCCCGCTGGCGTGGCGCTGGACCGATCCAGTGGTGCCTGCTGCAGGGCGACAGCAGCACGGGCGTAGGGATCATGGCCATGGAGGAGGGCCTCGATACCGGGCCAGTGCTGCTGGAGCGCTCCATCTCCATTGGCCTGCTGGAGAACGCCCAGCAACTGGGCCAGCGGCTGGCCCAGCTCAGCGCCGAGCTGCTGGTGGAGGCCCTGCCGCGCATCGAAGCCACCGGAACGGGACCAGAAGCCGAACGGCTAGCCCGGCTCGGGGTTCGTGTCCAGGGAGAAGTGGGCCTCAGCTACGCCCGCATGCTCACCAAAGACGACTTGGTAGTCGACTGGAACCAGTCGGCTCTGGAAATCCATCGTCGAGTGATGGGCTTGTACCCCGGAGCCGTCACCCAGTGGCAGGGCAAGCGGCTGAAACTTCTAGCCAGCGAACCTCTGGTCGCCAGGCTCGCTTCTCAACTGAGCCCAGAAGCCCGCTGCTTACTGGCAGCACCAGGGGCGTTTGCGGCGGCGTTGTCAGAAGCAGCGGCACCCGGAACCGTGCTGGCCCTTGCTGCCGAGGCGGGGCTTGTTGTTGCAACTGCTGGCTGCCCAGTGCTGGTAAGGGCAGCCCAACTTGAGGGGAAGGCCCCGTCCCAAGGCCAGAGCCTGCTGCAGCAATTGGATTGCGTAGAAGGGGATCTTCTAGGACCAGCGCCGATGCCACCTGTCGCAGTTTAGAAATGGGGCAGGGTGACAACGGGCTCCTGGCAGCTCAAGCTGCGGGTTGATCTTCAGAATCAGCCCGGAGCCTGGGGGGCTGCAGCCACCTTGCGGTGGATGGCGTGCAGACCCTCGAGTTGATTGTGCACAGACAACAGCTGGTCGCGGATGTGCTCGCTGTTGTCAATGCGCCCCAAGGCCAGCAGCATCGACTCAATCTGAACCTTGCAGTCGATCAGGACGCGGCACTCAGTAGATCCGGGTTCGTAGGACATAGATAAAAACCTGCGTGTTCCATACGAGCGGAGACCAACTTAAGCCGGTGTGTCGATTGCTGCCGTTAGAGCCAAACTGACCGGATTGAGGCGATCAGCGGCTCGCGCTGTAGCGACCCCGGCGACCCCCACCATCGCTGCCGCTGCGGGAGGGCCCGGCAGGCGGCGGTCCACCCCGGCGAGCACCGCCTCTGCCCTTGCCCCTGCCACCGCTTAAATCCAGGGGTGGAGCTGAGAGCACCTTGGGCTCAAAACCGGGCACCTCCTGCCGCGGCAGACGGGTGCCGATCATGCGTTCAATGGCCCGCAGTAGCTCACTTTCCTCAGCTGCCACCAGGGATATGGCATGGCCGTTGTGGCCGGCCCGGCCGGTGCGGCCGATCCGGTGTACGTAGTCCTCGGCCTGGTTCGGCAGATCCAGGTTGACCACGTGGGGCAGCTGGTGAATATCAATGCCCCGGGCCGCCAGGTCTGTTGCCACCAGCACCCGCAAAGAACCAGCCTTGAAGTCGGCCAGGGCGCGGGTGCGAGCTCCCTGGCTTTTGTTGCCATGGATAGCCGAAGCCGACATCCCCTCGCGGGTGAGTCGCTCGGCCATGCGGTTGGCGCCGTGCTTGGTGCGGGAAAACACCAGCACCTGCTGCCAATTGTTGCTGCTGATCAGGTGGCTGAGCAGATCAGCCTTGCGATCCATGTCGCAGGGATGCAACAGGTGCTCCACCGTGGGAGCGGTGCGGTTTTCGGGAGTGGCCTGGAGCTGCACGGGGTTGTGCAGCAGACCGGTGGCGAGGCGGCGAATATCCCCGGAGAAGGTGGCTGAGAAGAGCAGGTTTTGACGCTTGGGAGGCAGCAGGGCTAGGATTTTCTGGATATCGCGGATGAAGCCCATATCCAGCATCCGGTCGGCCTCATCGAGCACCAGGATCTCGACCCGGTCGAGCCGCAGGGCTTTCTGCTGGTAGAGGTCCATCAGCCGGCCCGGGGTGGCCACCAGCACGTCAGTGCCGCGCTGCAGCCTGGAAATCTGGGGATTCACCTTGACCCCGCCGAACACCACGTCGCTGCGCAGATCGAGGTAGCGGCCGTAGGCCCGCACGCTTTCGCCCACCTGGGCGGCCAGCTCACGGGTGGGGGTAAGCACAAGCGATCTCACGATGCCAGCGCGGGCGTGGGGGCCGTGACGCAACCGCTCCAGCATCGGCAAGGTAAAACCGGCCGTCTTGCCCGTGCCGGTCTGGGCCGCCGCCATCACGTCGTGACCCGCCAGCACCGCCGGGATGCACTGGCCCTGGATCGGTGAGGGCTTGGTGTAACCCTTTTCGGCTACCGCCTTCAAGATCGGCTCACCCAGCCCAAACGATGCAAAGTCGAGCAGCTCAGGGGCATCGCTGCTGAGCGCAGCAGGGTCCACCGCCACCGGACTGGAATCGGCAATCGCGGTGCCGGATCGTGGAGAGGGCTGACGGATTGCAGGTGTTGCGTGATCCCCCACCCTAGGGACCGGTGAAGTGGCTGCAGCGCTCGCAGGGGCCATCGGGAAGCACGGCACAGCGCAACAGCGGGCTGCGGGCGTTGAAACGGCAATCGGGGTTGCCGATCACCCACTGGTTTTGCCACCAGCGGGCATCGGCGGGCTGGCGCTGGGGCTTCACCTGCAAAGCAACGCTGGCAAGTTCGTAGCAGCCATTGCGCAATTGATAGCGGTGGCGACGCTGCAGCACCAGAAAACTGCGGCCGCCAGCCTCAAGCCAGCGGCCCGGATGGGGCACCTCAGCCAGCTCGGGCACCTCAAGCCAATCGAGCAGGCGATCGCTGCCGATCTGGCGCAGCTCCACCCTCATGGCTCCAGCGGTTTCGGCGCTAGAGGCAGGCGCACCGAAAAGCCCCAAGCAAACAAGGCAGCCACCAGCAGCAGCAGCAGCCACTCCGGCGGCACCACCTGGGGCATGCCCAGGCGCAGCAGCAGCCGAATGCCCACCAGACCCACAGCTAAATAGCCGGCCGTTTCCAGGTGCTTGTAAACCTCAAGCCAACGAATAAACAGTTCGGCGGTGAGTCGCAGGGCGATAACGCCGATCACCCCACCGGCCATCACCAGCCACAGCCGATCACTCACTGCCACCGCTGCGGCAACGCTGTCAAGCGAAAAAGCCAGATCGGTAAGGGCCAGGGTGGCCACAATTGAGCCCAGCCCGGAGTGGTGCAGGGAGCCGGGCTGGGCTCCAGCAGAGTCGGCGCCATTGGCTGCAGCAGCCTCACCTGCCCCCTCTTCGGGCTCAGACCACACCAGCAGCAGGTGGCGTCCGCACAGCCACAGCAAGTAGGACGCCGCCGCCAGTTGCAGCGGCCAGAAATTGAGCACCCAGCGGGCAGCCACGATCAACCCAAGCCGAAACACCAGGGCCAGAGCCAGGCCGAGATTGAGGGCCTGGCGCTGCCGGGCCGGATCCTCTAAGCCCCGGGCGATCGCCGCCAGGGCAATGGCGTTGTCGGCGGAGAGCACCGCCTCTAGGGCCACCAATAGGGGCAGCAACAACAGCACCTCACGCCACTGGTCTGCCTGGTTCAGCAGGGGGGTGAGGGATTGGATCGACTCCGCTTCCACGGGCTGCAGCGGGTCAGGATGGAAGCCAGTCTAGAAAGTCAGGTTGGAAGACCAGTTGGCCGATCTGCAGTTCGACGTGCAGCTGCTCCATGCCGAAGCCAGCAGTCGCGTTGTGCTGGTACAGGTAAGGCGTAGCGGCCAGGTCATCGACGGTGCTCTGGGCGAGGCGTCAACCGCAGACGCAGCAGAGGACCAGGCCCGCCAGCGCCTCGGGGAGCGCCTGCAAGCTCCAGCCCAGCCGGCTTCATCCCAGCCCCCTATCCCGACCCCGACCCCAATCCCAGCACCTACGACCGTCAAGATTGCCCCGAATCCCCAGGTTCAGCCCAAACCCCAACTCGAGCACCCAGCGGCACCTAGCTCCCCTCCAGCAAAGGAAATCGAAGAGCCCACGGCCGATCCGGAGGATTGGAGCAGCGAACTGGCCCGCCTGGATCTGCAGCTGCAGCGCCTCGGCTGGAATCGCGAGCAGGAGGCCGTCTACCTAGAGCGGGTATTCGGCCACCCCAACCGCAACCGCCTCACCAACTACGCGGACTTATTGGCCTACCTACAGGCGCTGGAGGGCTTTGCTGAGAGCAGCGATCCCGCCAGCGCGCCACCCCCCCTACGGCGGCGGGAGCTGCTCAGTCAGTGCGACGAGTTGCTCGGCCGATTGGAATGGGATCCGGTCCAGGGGCGGGCCTTCCTTGAGCAGCACTTCGCATTAGCCAGCCGCCAACTGCTCAGCGACACTCAACTTCTGCAATTCAACATGCTTTTGGAGAGCGAATGGCTATCCCATAATGTGGATCCATGAAATTCCCATTGAAAGGGAGTTGACACTCGGATTAGCAGTGTCTACGCACCAACTGGGCCCCCAGAGCGAGTCGGCTCTGGTTGGCATAGGCCTCTCGCTCTAGTTGCCGTTCCAGAGCCGTTGCCTTGCTGTAAACGGATTCGCTGAGCACGCTCGATAGGTTCCTGGGCAGGGCGGTAGGCAGACCCAGAGGGCGGGGGCTGGATCGCAGTCCCCGGTTACTGCAGCTCTGAGCAACGTGAATTGCTTCGTGATTGAGCACCCGGAAAAACTCGACACTTCCCTTCGCCACCACCCGGGGCTGGATGCGCACGGTGCGAGCCGCCGGGTCCCATTCCCCCGCCGCCCCCGCCCTGCGGGGCTGGCCCAGCTCCAGACGAACCCCTGCCTTGGCCAGCACCGTGAGCAGCTCACCGATCGCCAGGCGTTCGGCCCCGAAGCTGGGCGGGTTGGCGATCAGGGCCCGAAGCTCTGCCACCGAGAGCTTGGGTTCGTTGGCCCGGCGGCGGTAGTGGTATCGAACCGCACCGCTTGGCAGGGTTTCGGCCCGCGGCAGCCACTGCCGATCCGCTACGGCCAATTGCTGAAGCAAGGCAGCCTCTTGGCCTGCGGGCAGACCTGCCGCTTGGGCGGTCGGTCGCACAGGCACGGTCGCCAAGCAAGCGCCCAGCAGCGCCAGCAGAGCTGGCCCCTTACCCGGCCAGTTGGTCATGAGCGGCCGGTTGCTGTTGAACAGTTGGTTGGAGTTGAACAGGCAGCGAAGTCGGACCAGAAATTGGCGGCAACCAACACCACTCTGGTGCCAGTTGCGAAGATCGGAGCCTTCTGAGATTCCCTGACCCCATGCCCCTCACCGCCCTGGTGCGCCAGCTGCAGCAGGTGCCCCTCACCGGCGAGGTGTTGCTGCGCCTAGGGCGTGCTGACCGCCTGCGACTGAGTGGGGCCGGGCGCAGCGCGCGGGCTCTGGTGAGTAGCGCCCTGGCGGGGGCAGCCGAGGCACCTTTGCTGGTGCTGGTCCCCACCCTTGAGGAAGCGGGCCGCTGGGCAGCGCTGCTGGAGTTGATGGGCTGGAACAGCTGCCAGCTCTACCCCACAAGCGAGGGCAGCCCCTACGAGCCCTTTGACCCCACCAGTGAAATCACCTGGGGCCAGTTGCAGGTGCTCAGCGAGCTGCTGGATGCCCCCCGCCGCCTGGCAATCGTGGCCACCGAGAGGGCACTGCAGCCCCACCTGCCGCCGCCCGAAACCCTGCAGGCCCAGTGCCTGAGCCTGCGCAAGGGCGACACGATCGATCTTGAACAGCTCGCCACCACCCTCACCCGGCTGGGCTACGAACGGGTGCCCACCATTGAGCAGGAGGGCAGCTGGAGCCGACGCGGCGACATCGTTGATGTGTTTCCGGTGAGTGCCGAGCTACCCGTGCGGCTGGAGCTGTTTGGCGAAGAACTGGAGAAACTGCGGGAATTTGATCCCGCTTCCCAGCGCTCCCTAGACGCCATCGAGGTGGTGCGGCTCACACCCACCGGCTACGGCCCCCTGATCGCCGATGCCCTGCGCGAATCGATGCCCGATGGGCTCGAGCAAATGCTCAGCCCGGAGGCCCTCGAGCAGCTACTCGAAGGGGGCACCCCTGAGGGCATGCGGCGGCTGATGGGCCTGGCCTGGCAGCAGCCGGCCTCCCTGCTGGATTATTTGCCGGCCCACACCCTGATCGCCATCGATGAGCGGCGCCACTGCCTCTCCCATGGCCAGCAGTGGTTTGACCATGCCTGCGACCACTACGCCGACGTCGTGCAGGAGCTGGAAATAGAAGCCAGCGCGGCGCCAACCATCCTGCCGCCGCTCCTGCATCGCCCCGCGGCAGACGCCCTTGAGCAGGCGGAGATGTTTGCCGGTTTCGATCTGGCCGAGCTGCACGAAACCGACCAGCACCCCAACAGCTTTGACCTGGCCTCCCGCTCGGTGCCGGCCTACCCCAATGCCTTCGGCAAACTGGCGGGGCTGGTGAAGGGCTTTGTGGCCGAGAAAGCCACTGTCTGGCTGCTGTCGGCCCAGCCCTCGCGGGCGGTAGCCCTGCTGGAGGAACACGACTGCATCACCCGCTTCGTGCCCAATCCAGCCGACTTTCCGGCCATCGACCGACTGGTGGAGCAGGCCACGCCGGTGGCCCTGAAAACCAAGGGCACCGCCGAACTCGAAGGGCTGCAGCTACCGGCCTGGCGGCTGGTGCTGATCACCGACCGGGAGTTCTTTGGCCAGCACGCCCTGGCCGCCAGCGGCTACGTGCGCCGGCGCCGCAAGGCAGCTAGCCGCACCGTGGATCCGGGCAAGATGCAGCCGGGCGATTTCGTGGTGCATCGCAACCACGGCGTCGGCAAGTTTCTGAAGCTGGAAAAACTGGCGATCGGCGGCGAATCCCGCGACTACCTAGTGGTGCAATACGCCGACGGCCTATTGCGGGTGGCCGCCGACCAGCTGGGCAGCCTCGGCCGGTACCGCGCCAGCACCGATGCGCCTCCAGACCTAAACCGCATGGGCGGCACGGCCTGGGCCAAGGCCAAGGAGCGCGCCAAAAAGGCCGTGCGCAAGGTGGCGGTAGATCTGGTCAAGCTCTACGCCGAGCGCCACCAGGCACCGGGCTTCGCCTTCCCCGCCGACGGCCCCTGGCAGCACGAGCTCGAAGACTCCTTCCCCTACGAACCCACCCCCGACCAGGTGAAGGCCATCGCCGATGTCAAGCGGGATATGGAGCAGCCCCAGCCGATGGACCGGCTGGTGTGCGGCGATGTGGGCTTCGGCAAAACGGAGGTGGCGATCCGGGCCATCTTCAAGGCGGTCACGGCGGGCAAGCAGGTGGCGATGTTGGCCCCCACCACGGTGCTGGCGCAGCAGCACTGGCGCTGCCTTTCGGAGCGCTTTGCGCCCTACCCAATGAAAGTGAGCCTGCTAAACCGCTTCCGCACCACCGCCGAACGCAAAACAATCCTGGAAGGGTTGGGCGCAGGCACGGTCGATGTGGTGGTGGGCACCCACCAGCTGCTCTCCAAAAGCACCGGCTTCAAGCAGCTGGGTCTGCTGGTGGTGGATGAGGAGCAGCGCTTTGGCGTCAACCAGAAAGAAAAGATCAAGGCGCTGAGAAAAGACGTAGACGTGCTGACCCTTTCGGCCACGCCGATCCCCCGCACCCTTTACATGAGCCTCTCCGGCGTGCGGGAGATGAGCCTGATCACCACACCACCGCCGCTGCGCCGGCCGATCAAGACCCACCTGGCCGCCCTCGACGAGGAGGCCGTACGCAGCGCCATCCGCCAGGAGCTCGACCGCGGCGGTCAAATATTTTACGTGGTGCCGCGGGTGGAGGGTATTGAAGACGTGGCCTCCGGCCTGCGGCTAATGATCCCGGGCCTGCGGCTGCTGGTCGCCCACGGTCAGATGGCCGAAGGTGAGCTGGAGAGCGCCATGGTGGCCTTCAACGCCGGCGAAGCCGACCTGATGCTCTGCACCACGATCGTGGAGAGCGGCCTCGACATCCCGCGGGTGAACACGATCCTGATCGAGGACGCCCACAAGTTCGGCCTAGCCCAGCTCTATCAGCTGCGGGGCCGGGTGGGCCGCAGCGGTATCCAGGCCCATGCCTGGCTGTTTTATCCCGGCAATGCTTCCCTCAGCGAAGCGGCACGGCAACGGCTGCGGGCGATTCAGGAATTCGCCCAGCTGGGCAGTGGCTACCAGCTGGCCATGCGCGATATGGAGATCCGCGGCGTCGGCAACCTGCTGGGGGTGGAGCAGAGCGGCCAGATGGAAACCATCGGCTTCGACCTGTATATGGAGATGCTGCAGGAATGCCTTGCCGAGATCCAGGGCCAGGACATCCCAGTGGTGGAAGACACCCAGATCGACCTACCTGTGACCGCCTTCATCCCAGGCGACTGGATCACGGAAAACGAAGAAAAAATAGCCGCCTATCGGGCCGCTGCCGACTGCGGCAGCAAGGAGGCGTTGCTGGAGCTGGCCACCGGCTGGGTGGATCGCTACGGCGCCATTCCGGCGCCGGTGATCTCGCTGTTGCAGCTGATGGAGCTGAAGCTGGTGGCCAAGCGCTGCGGCTTCTCGCGCATCAAGCCGGAAAAACCCAACATCGCCCTGGAAACGCCCATGGAGGAGCCCGCCTTCCGCCTACTGCGCCAGGGCCTGCCCCAGCACCTCCATGGTCGCCTGGTGTTTCAGCCCGGATCGGGCGCCACCGCCAAGGTGCTGGCCCGGGGCCTGGGGGTGCTGCCTGCTGAGAAGCAGCTCGAGGAGCTGATGGGCTGGCTCAACCAGATGGCGGAGCAGATCCCAGGCGCCGATGGCCTCACCGAAGCCCAACGGCGCGAGCAGCTCAAGGCCCGCAACGAAGAGGTGTTGGCGGTCTAGGGCCCAAAGGCCCCTAACCCAACCAGGTTCCGCAAAAATCCGTTACATTCATGAGAAGTTGTGTAACGGCGATCCATGGGCGAAGTGATCGGGGCAGGTTCGGGGTTATTTGGCGGGTTCAGCCTCGTTTCTGGAGTGGTGAGCCTCCTGGCGATCGGCATGTACGCCCTGCTGCAACCAGGTGCTGGCAACAACAACGATGACGACGATTCCGGCCCCGGCGGTGGACTGATGCAACCGGTGGCTTGATTTCGCCTAGTTAGGCACTTGAAATCAAGACCAGATCAAGGTTTGTCTGATCCTTCAGCAGCCCACAGTTCGGCCTGATAACCAGCCGGCACCACAACCAAAAAAAGCAGCCACCAAGCCAGCACCCCTACAGCTACAGGCGCGGTGATCCACCAGCGCTGAAGCAGCACCCAGCTCCCTGCCACCACAACTACACCGGTGAGCAAGATGCTCCAGGGCTGGCACCACCAGGGCTTCATCTCCCAAATCGACTCAGGCTGGTTCATTTGGGTTGGGGGCGAATCAAGCGGCACAGCCACCTAATTTGCATATGAATAAGCCATCTTCGCCGCTTACTGGCCAGATGCGGCGTCAAACCCTGCTCGCCCACAACTCGGGCGATTGGCATGGCTGCTTCATTCGCTGTGATGGCCGGGGCCTGGAGCAGGAACGCTTCAAAAGCCAGCTCTCAGTACAAGACCAGGGCGGCACAGTAGTGGCAGCGCTTACAAACGTCAGCAGTGGCCAGGTGCGCTCAATGGATTTTGATGAGCCTCCGGCGGAAATGCAAATCAGCCCAGAGGGCCATTGGAGCCTTGGACCCGATCGCATCGGCCCCTGGACCTGGGTGAGCGAACTGTGCCTGGTGTGGGGTGAGCGCCGCCGCCGTGGCGTGATTCGCCATGGCAGCGAAAGGCTTGAATCGCTGATAGTTGTGAGTGAGGCGAGGCCAGGGATGGAGGAACCCTTACCTCCCGCGCCGCTGCAGGCCTTAGCTAGCCCTGCCCTCCCTGGCCCAGGCTTGATCTGGAGTCTGCCGGCAGCTTTAGGGATAACGCTCCAAACTGCGGATCGCCGGCAGTCTGGGGTGCCAGAAGAAGTCGCCCTGTGCTGGCAGCCCGAACCGGGTATTCACCTGGAAATTCGCAGGAGCCACAGCGCCTATGGCGCGCTAAAGCCCTGAGGGGCAACTGCTGCAGGCACATTGGCGCTGCGTGGGTTGTAGGCCTTCTCCAAGCTGTTGGTAATGCGCAGCCGCTTTACTAACGTCGTTTCCGCCACCCGGTATTGGCTGTCCTTTTTGGTGCCGAGATCCTCGAGCTTGAGGCGTTGGGCCTCGAGCTCAGTCATCTTTGCCGTGACATCTGGATCGATGCCGTGCTTATGAATATCTCGACCGCTTGGGGTGAGGTATTTGGCGATGGTCACGGTCATGCCGGAGCCATCGGATAGCCCCCGCACCGACTGCACCAAGCCCTTGCCGAATGTTTTCTGACCCACCAACACCGCCCGGTTGTTGTCCTGCAGGGCGCCGGAGAGAATTTCACTAGCGCTAGCTGAACCCTCATTCACCAACACCACCATGGGCTTGGTGGTGAGGGCGCGGCCGTTGGCGCGCTTGACATCCTGGATGCCGTCACGGGTTTTGGTGGACACGATCGTGCCCTCGTTTAGCCACTGGCGGGCAATCTCCACGCTTGCCATCAGCAGGCCGCCTGGGTTGCTGCGCAGATCGAGCACATAGCCCTGGGCCCCCTTCTCTTCGAGGTCCTTCACCGCCTGGCGCATGTCCTTGGTGGCGGTGGCATTGAATTGCTTAAGGCGGATATACCCCACCTTGATGCCATCGGCACTGGTGTTGATCTGGTGGTCAACGGCATGGAGCTCGATGCGCTCACGCGTAAGGGGCACCTCCAGGGTCTGGGCCTTGCGCTTAAGGGTGAGAGTTACCGAGGTGCCTGCCTGACCACGGATCAGCTTGACGGCATCCTCGGTGCTCATGCCCTTGGTCGACTTGCCGTCGATCGCCACAATCACATCCTTGGGCTGCACGCCAGCCCTAGATGCGGGCGAACCTTCAATAGGTGACACCACCACCAGATTTTTTGTTTCCTTATCCAGGCTCAGCTGAATTCCCACCCCGGAGAGTTCTCCGGAGGTGTCGATCTGCATCTCCTTGAATTCCCGTGGATCGAGGAAACGGGTGTAGGGATCATCGAGACTGCCGAGCATGCCCCGAATCGCTTCATAAGCTTCCTTGGAGCTGCCGTAGCTTTTAGCCAACACGTCGCGGCGCAGGCTGCGCCATTGCTCCGGCTTGTATTTGCCGTTTATATCCAGGTAGTCACGGAAGACGATCTGCCAGGTCTGGTCGATCACCTCCTTGGGGCTGTCGCTGATGCGAGAAGAGCCGCCGGGAGAGGTCACCACCTCCCGGGCCACAACCGCCGTAGCCGCACATGCACCAATGCCAACTAGTACTAGCAGGCTGGTGCGGGGGCTGGCCATCAGGGAAAGCCGTTGCGGCGCGGGAAACGTTCTCTCAAACTAGCGCCGCAAACTGGCATCAACCGGGGCGGGTTACCGGAAATGAGCAGGCGCTCAGGGATCAACCCAGCGACCATCCTCCTGAATCAGGGCGATCAGGGCTGCCACTCCCTCGGCCTCCGGCACCCGGCGAATTTCCTGGCGGCCCCGGTAGAGGGAAATGGTGCCAGGGATCTTGCCCACATAGCCGTAGTCGGCATCGGCCATTTCGCCCGGCCCATTAACGATGCAACCCATCACGGCGATGTCCAGACCGGTGAGGTGGGACGTGGCGTTGCGCACCTTGTGCAGCACCTCCTCCAGGTTGAACAGGGTGCGGCCGCAGCTGGGGCAGGCCACGTATTCCACCATCGTCTTGCGCAGCCCCAGGGCTTGCAGGATCGAGTAGCAAACTGGAATTTCCTTCTCTGGGGCCTCGGTGAGTGACACCCGGATCGTGTCTCCCAGCCCCTCGGCCAACAAGGGCGCAATACCGGCGGTGCTTTTAATTCGCCCGTAGTCGCCATCGCCTGCCTCGGTGACTCCCAAATGCAGGGGGTAAGGGAAGCCCTCCGCATCCATGCGGTCGGCCATCATGCGGTAGGCGGCCATCATCACCGGCGCCCGCGAAGCCTTCATTGACACCACGATGTTGTGGAAGTCGAGCCGGTCGCAGATGCGGATGAATTCCATGGCGCTCTCCACCATGCCCAGGGGCGTGTCGCCGTAGCTGAACAACATCCGCTCAGCCAGGGAGCCATGGTTAACACCGATGCGCAGGGCCTTGTCCTGCTGCTTAAGCAATTGCACCAACGGTTCAAACGTTTCGGCGATGCGCTCACCGATGGCAGATACTTCCTCGGGGCTGAATTCGGTGCGATTTGGATCAGGCTTGTCAAAGACAAACAAGCCGGGATTAATCCGCACCTTGTCAACGTGCTGGGCCACCTCCAAGGCAATCTTCATGCCGTTGTGGTGAACATCAGCCACCAGAGGCACCGGCTGGTAGGTGTCTTCCAGCCGCTGGCGAATTTCTTTTACTGCCTTAGCATGGGCCAGGGACGGCACCGTCAGTCGCACGATTTCGCAACCGACTTCATGCAGCCGCCGGATACCGGCCGTAGCCCCTTCGATATCAAGGGTGTCCTCATTGATCATCGACTGCACCGCCACCGGGTGATCGCTGCCGATCCAGATATCTCCCACCCGCACGCTGCGGGTCTGGCGCCGGTGAATCAGGGTGTCGTAGCGGGCCAGGGTGCCTGTCATGACTAGGTGACTGTGGGGGCCAGGAAGCGCAAAGCCTGTCACAACATCACCGCCGCTGACGGGTCGCGCAGATAACGGCGCACTTGGAGAAGATCTGTTGCTGTAAGCGCGCGCGGCGACCCTTTCTCAATCGAATTAAAGCGCAGCAGATAGGAGGGATGCAGTACCGGCATCAGGCGCCGGCCCCGCAAAATTTCAACCTCGCTGGCGTGCCACTGGCCCCGCAGGCTGGTGATGCCGCCCTTAATACCCAGCACCCCCTCCAGCGCCGTTGCCCCCAGCAGCAGGATCACGGCCGGATTCACTAGGGATATCTGGCGATCTAGCCAGGGGCGGCAGGCGACCAGCTCCATGGGCTTGGGCTTGCGGTTGCCGGGGGGGCGGCACTTCACCACATTGCACACGTAGGCGTCTCGGTTGCTGTCGATGCCAGCGGCAGCCAGCAGCTGATCGAGCAGCTGGCCGGAGCGACCCACAAAAGGCAAGCCAGCACTGTCTTCCTGAGCGCCGGGGCCCTCGCCGATCAGCATCAGCCGGGCGGCGGGATTACCCCGACTCACCACCACCTGGTGCCTCTCCGCGGCAAGATCACAGCGGCGACAGGCTGCGCAATCGAGCAGCAACTGACCCAGGGACTCGGGCGATGCAGGGGTAGATGTCGTCACGGTAAAACCATCAACGTGTAACTAGCTGGTCATTTCGTGCCCCCTTGAACCGTACGAGGCAAATCCGTAAGGCAGGATGCCAGCTAGTGCTGATGCCGCGCGTCCTGATGCCGGACACAGGGATGACCGCCGCGCCCACCACCACTCCGGCCCTCTCTGCCCGGGCCCGGGCTCTCCAGCCCTCCCTCACCCTGGCCATTGCCGCCCGAGCCAAGGCCCTCAAGGCCGATGGTCAGGACATCTGCAGCCTCAGCGCCGGCGAACCTGATTTCGACACCCCGGCCTTCATCCGCCAGGCCGCCACCGCTGCTCTAGAGGCAGGCCACACCCGCTACGGCCCAGCCGCCGGCGAGCCTGCCCTGCGCGATGCCATAGCCGCCAAGCTCAGCACTGAAAACGGCATAGCCACCACCGCCCAACAGGTGCTGGTCACCAACGGCGGCAAGCAGGCGCTCTACAACCTGTTTCAGGTGCTGCTGGAGCCAGGCGACGAGCTGCTGCTGCCGGCGCCCTACTGGCTCAGCTATCCAGAGATCGCCAAGCTCGCCGGCGCCTCGGTGACCATGCTGCCCAGCTCAGCCGCCCAGGGCTTCCGCCTCGATCCGGCCCAACTGGAGGCAGCCATCACTCCAGCCAGCAAGTTGCTTGTGCTCAACAGCCCCGGCAATCCCACCGGCATGGTGCTGAGCCGGCCGGAACTGGAGGCGATTGCCGAAGTGCTGCGTCGCCATCCCCAGTTGGCAGTGGTGTGCGATGAGATCTACGAATTCCTGCTGGCCCCCGGCCACGTCCACCACAGCTTTGCCGCCGTAGCGCCAGACCTAGCCGATCGCGTCTTCACGGTGAATGGCTTCGCCAAGGGCTGGGCCATGACCGGCTGGCGCCTTGGCTGGCTGGCCGGCCCCCAGCCGGTGGTGGCCGCAGCCAGTGCCCTGCAGAGCCAGAGCACGAGCAACGTTTGCAGTTTTGCCCAGTTCGGCGCCCTGGCCGCCATCGAAGCGCCCCGCGACTGCGTGCACGCCATGGCGGCCCAGTTCAACGAGCGCCGCAGCCTGCTCAGCGCGGGGCTGATGGCCATCGAAGGATTGCAATTGCTGCCCCCAGAGGGGGCGTTCTATGCCTTCCCCGATGTCAGCGGCTTCGGCCTCGATTCAATGACCCTGTGCAACCGGCTGCTCGATGAAGTGGGCCTGGCCGTGGTGCCAGGGGTTGCCTTCGGCGACGACCGCTGCATTCGGCTTTCCTGCGCTGTTGGCCCTGCCACGATTGAGGATGGCTTGGAGCGCCTGCAGCGCTTTCTGACCAATCTCTAAAGCCCACCTTGTAGGAGAATCTTTGGTGGATATTTTCTGCAAGCTTTGATCACTCGAGAACGCTGGGCCGTTGCGCTCGCCGGCCTGCTGCTGCTGGGCCTGCTGCCAACGGCCTGTACCAACCCCGCCGATCGCCAGGCATCGGCTCCTGACACAGCGGCGCAGCCGCTGCAGCCCAACGCCAAGCGGGTGCTGCGCATCAGCGCCATTCCCGACCAGAACCCCGAAAAACTCAACCGGCTCTACGGCCTGGTTGTTGATGAGCTCGGCGAGCAGCTGCAGGTACCGGTGAAGTTCATCCCCGTTAGCGACTACACAGCAGCCGTGACCGCCTTTCGTACCGGCGATCTAGACCTGGTTTGGTTTGGTGGCCTTACAGGCGTGCAGGCCTGGCTACAGAAGCCCGGCGCCCGGGCTCTGGCTCAGCGCGACATCGACCGTTCCTTCCATAGCGTGTTCATTGCCAACCCCCGCAGCGGCATTAAGCCGATCAGCACCGTGAACGGGCTGCGTGAGCTCAAGGGCAAACGCTTCACCTTCGGCTCGGAGAGCTCCACCTCCGGCCGGCTGATGCCCCAGTTTTATCTCAACGAAGCCGGGGTGCAGCTCAGCGACTTCGCCGGCGGAGCACCGGGCTTCAGCGGCAGCCACGACGCCCTAGTCGATCTAGTGAAGAGCGGCACCTACGAGGCTGGCGTGGTGAACGAGGAAGTGTGGTTGAGTCGTCTACGCGAGGGCAAGGTCACCACCGACCAGGTGATCCCGATCTGGCGAACCCCCGGCTATGCCAACTACACCTGGGTGGTGCAGCCTGACCTAGACAAGCAGTTCGGCCCGGGGTTCACCGCCAAACTGGAAAAAGCCTTCGTGGGACTCGATAGCGCCAACCCACGCCAGGCCCAGATTCTGGATCTGTTCGGCGCCGAGCGGTTCGTGCCGGCCAACAACAATCAATACAAGGCGATCGAACAGGTGGGGCGGCAAATCGGCAAAATTCGCTGACACAGGCGGGCGTTTGGCTCCAGCAGCATTCAGAATCAATTTTCTCCAGCGCCTCAGATCCGTGGTCTGGTTGATTGATCTGGTTTTGCTGCTGGCCGGCTTTGTGCTTTGGAGCCGTGCCAACAATGAAGGCGATGAGGCCTGGTCCCTGTTTCTGCGCAGCATCGCCCTTCTGGATCTGGCCTTCATCACCTTCGGCAACGGCCAACTGCTGATCGAAATTCCCGTGTTCGCCCTGGCCCTTGCCTTGCCATCGGCTGCCAGCCTGGAGCGGCGGCGCAACTAAAACGTCAATGAATCCCCGCGGCCCTGACTTGATCGAGGTGTCCTTAGTGGCGCTGATCCTGGCGCTGATCGTTTACCGCCTCACCCTGGCCTGAAGGGCGATGTCTGTACTGCTCGAACTCCAAGACATCACCGTCAAGGGCCGCAGCCTGCCCCGCCTTGCTGGGGTGTCGCTGCAGGTAGATGCCGGTGAACGGATTGCCCTGCTGGGTCCCAGCGGTGCTGGCAAAAGCACCTTGCTTGCCGTGGCCAATGGCTTGCTGACCCCGCAGCAGGGCAGGGTGTTTTGGCAGGGGGAGGCCCGGGCCCGCAGCGGACGGGCCCGGCGACGGCAGCAGGCCCGGATCGGCACCCTCTGGCAAGACCTACGCCTGATCGAGGAGCTCACCGTGCAGCAAAACCTCAACGCCGCCCGGCTAGCGGTCTGGGGCTGGCCGCGGGCCCTGCTCAATCTGCTGATGCCCCTAGAGACCAAGGCCTGCACAACGATGTTGCAGCGGCTT
The DNA here is from genome assembly GCF_056108345.1 of Cyanobium sp. NIVA-CYA 375. Classification (NCBI taxonomy): domain Bacteria; kingdom Bacillati; phylum Cyanobacteriota; class Cyanophyceae; order Synechococcales; family Prochlorococcaceae; genus Cyanobium; species Cyanobium sp. NIVA-CYA 375. The sequence goes on from NZ_JBSYHW010000002.1 coordinate 89,046, forward strand.
GATCTCGATCCAGCCCTGCTCAACCAGCCCGTCTCCGCCCTCTCCGGCGGCCAGCGCCAGCGGGTTGCCCTAGCCCGACTACTGCGACAGGAGCCCCTGCTACTGCTGGCCGATGAACCCGTGGCCAGCCTTGATCCCCGTCTGGCCGGCGAACTTTTAACGCTGCTCCTAGATCTTGCCAGCCCGCCTCGGGCCTTGCTGCTTAGCTTGCACCGTCCCGATTTGCTGGCTGGTTTCGATCGGGTGCTGGGGCTGCGGGCCGGCCGCCTTGTCTTTGACCAACCCATGGCCAGCCTTGAGCCAGGCCAGCTCGAGGAGCTTTACGCCGGGACCCCAGGGGCATGAAACCAGCGGCGCCGTTGTGGGTGTTGCTGCCCGCCCTAGTTGTGCTGCCGCTGCTGGCGTTGCTGCCGGGGATCAGCCATGGCGGTGGCTGGGAGCTGGTGGGCCAATTTGCTGCCGCGGCCCTGCGGCCTTCCCTTGATCCAATAGTGCTGGGCTCGGTGCTGGGCGGCCTTGCCATCACAGCCGGCATGGCCCTGCTGGGCTGGGCCGGCAGCCTGGTGCTGGGCTTGGTGCTGGGAATCGCTAGTTCAAGAATGGTGTGGCGCACCTGCTACGGCAGCGCCGCTCCAGCCAGCTGGATACGCCGCCTACTAGCCATACCGCGCTCGATTCACGAACTGCTCTGGGGGCTGCTGCTGCTGCAGGTGGTCGGACTGCAACCAGTGGTGGCGGTAGTGGCAATCGCCATTCCCTTTGGAGCGCTGGTAGCCCGGGTGGTCAGCGACCTGCTGGATGCCCTGCCCACCGCCAGCCTGGAGGCCCTGCGCTGCGGCGGCAGCCCCGCGCCAACCGCCCTATTCACGGCCCTAGGGCCGCCCCTGCTGCCCCAGGTGATCAGCTACAGCGGCTACAGGCTCGAATGCGCCTTGCGCAGCGCCACCCTGCTGGGGGTATTTGGCCTGGGCGGGCTGGGCACCGAGCTGCGCCTCACCCTGCAATCTCTGGCCTTCAACGAGCTTTGGAGCGGCCTGTGGGCTTTGCTGGCGGTGATGCTGCTGCTGGAAGCCCTGATGGGCTGGCTGCGGCGGCGCTGGGCCATGCCGGCACGGCTGGGACTGAGCCAGCGGGGGGTGGGCAGCCAGGGCCAGGAGATGGTGGCTGTGGCAATGGTCCTGCTGCCCGTGCTGGCGCTGGTGGCCTGGCGCCTCGAGGTGCAGCCCGCCGCCCTGCTGCAGTGGCAGGGCCTGCCACCGCTGGGCGCCGCCGACTGGGGGGCCGTGGCCTCCCTGCCCTGGCCGAGCCTGATCGGCAACACCCTTGTGCTCACCTTGGTTGCTGCGGCCCTAGCTGTGGGGTTGGCGCCCCTGCTACTGCTGCTTGCGACGCCCTGGCCGGCAGCGGGCGCGCTGGTGCGGGGGCTGTGGGCCCTGGGCCGACTATGGCCGCCACCGCTGACGGCCCTGTTGCTGCTGTTTGTGCTCCAGCCCGGAGTGCTCACAGGCGCCCTTGCCCTGGGCTTCCACAACCTGGGCGTTCTCGGACGCCTGCTCCTAGAAGCCGCCGAAACCAGTGGCAGCAACCAGGAGCAGGCTCTGCTGGCCGCAGGGGTGGGTCCGCGCCTGGCCCTGCTCTACGGCCGCTTCAGCGGCCTGGCCAGGCCCTACTTGGCCTATGGCGCCTACCGGGCTGATGTGATTTTGCGCGAATCGGTGGTGGTGGGGCTGGTGGGGGCCACGGGCCTGGGCAGCCAGCTGCTGGAAGCCCTGAGTTCGTTTGCCGGCGACCAACTGCTGGCCCTGGTGCTGGCCTATGCGCTGCTGACCTTGCTGGGGGAAGATCTCAGCGACCGCGCACGCCAGTGGCTGCTGGAGACTCCCCATGGTGATGGCCTTCCCCAGGAAGCTGGTGGCACTTGGCGATAGCGGCGTTTTTGGCTGGGGCGATCCCCTTGAGGGGGGCTGGTGCGAGCGGCTGCGGCGCCACTGGATGGAACTGCCGGGCGGCCCGGTGCTCTACAACCTCGGCGTGCGTGGCGATGGCCTGGAGCGACTGGCAATTCGCCTGAGCGGCGAGGTTAGCTGCCGCGGTGAGCTACGGCGCCAGCTGCCGCAGGGGGTCCTGCTCGGCATAGGCCTCAACGACACCGCCCGGGTGGGACGGCCTGATGGGCGACCCCAGCTGGATGCCGAAGGCTTTTTGTTTGGCTTGCAGCAGCTGCTGCACAAGGCCAAGGAGATCGCTGCGGTGCATGTGATCGGCCTCACCCCGGTGGAGGAGAGAGCCATGCCCTACGCCGGGGTGCTCTGGTATTCCCTGGCAGACATCCGTCGCTACGAGGCCCTGCTGGAAGAGGCCTGTCTGGAGGCGAATGTGCCGTTCCTGCCCTTGCTGGAGGGGCTGCTGGCCGATTCCGACTGGCCCCTATGGCTGAGCAACGACGGCCTGCACCTCAACAGCGAGGGCCATCGCCAAGTGTTTGAGCGGGTGCGCTCCTGGCCGGCCCTTCTGGACTGGGCCGATCTGCAGCTGCGCCAAGAGCCCACCCCCTTGAGCTACTGAGCGGCGGTGTCTTATCACCCATTCGGGTGAGAGCGCTTCACCGCCCTGGGGGAGCCAGCCGCATGGGCACCGCGGCGACGGTAAAAACACCGACGCCTCCGCCCCATGGCCACCTCCTGCCCAAAAACATCTGCCCGCCAGCGCCGCAGCGGCCAAGCCGATCCAGCCCAGCTGCACACCCGCAACCGCAGCTGGCTTGAGGCCATGGCCGCCAGCCCCGACGCCGCAACCAAGCTTTGGTGGCGCAACGCCCTGGTGGAGCACAACCTGGCCCTGGTGCGCATGGTGGCCCAGCGCCAGAGCCAGCGCACGGGTCAATCTTTTGATGAGCTGGTGTCTGCAGGCTGCCTGGGGCTGATCCGGGCCGTGGAGGCCTTCGACCTGCGCCAAACCTGCAATCTCAGCAGCTATGCGGTGCCCTACATCCGTGGCGCCATGCTCCACGACGTCCGCGACCACGGCCAGCCCCTGCATACCCCCCGGCGGCTGCGGGAGCTGCAGCAACGGGCCCGGCGGCTACAGGAGCAGCGCCGCGGCCAGGGCCTGGCACCGCTTGCCGCCGCAGAGCTGGCCTCAGAGCTCGGTTGCAGCACCGCCCAACTCGAGGAGTCCGCCGCAGTGCAGCGGGCCCTGCAGGTGCGCAGTCTCGATGCCCCGCTCAGCGGCGAAGGCGAGCAGGCGGGCACCCTGCTCGACCAGCTGGCAGCCGGTTCCGCAGCCGCAACCAGCGCCGGCGACGATCCGGGCGATGGTCCAGGCGATGATTCAGGCGACGATTCAGTGGCTGGCGAAAAGGTTTTAAAGGCCCGCTGGTTGCAGAACCAACTATTCCGGCTCGGCGGCATCGAGCAGCGGTTGCTGCTGGGTCACTGGATCGAGGGTCTGGGCTGGTGCGAGCTGGCCCTTGAGCTCAAGCTCAGCAGCCGCCAAGCCCGGCAGCGTGGCGAAGCCCTACTGGCCTGGCTTCAGGCGAAGGCCATCGCCAGCAGCGCCGCAATCGCCGTCTGAAGCCCGTTCACCAGCTCGTTGCTGAGCCAGCTCCAACGCTGTTGGACGCTGGCTCCAATCAGGCTTTCGATCAAGGTGGCTGCCAGTCCCACCAGGGTCACCAGCAGCCAGGCGCCACTGCCAGCCAGCAGCCCCAGGGCCAGCATCAGGGCCGCCATCAGTGCACTGCCCGCCAGGCTGGCGGCGGTGCCCTCCAAGCTGATCGCCCCTTCAGTGCCGGGGGGCACGGGACGCAAGGTGGTGATCAGCAGCGTGTGGCGCCCCCAGCGCTTGCCGATTTCACTGCCGAATGTGTCGGCCAACTTGGCGGCGAAGCTGGCTGCAAAACCAACCAGCAGCAGCGGTGCCGCTGCCGGCGCCAGGGCGGCGGAGCCAGCCAGCAGGGCGCCAGTGGCGGCAGAGCCCCAAACGTTCTCCGGACCTCGCAACCCGCCCCGCGCCTCCGCCAATCCCCGCGCCTGCTTGGTGCGAAAGCCCAGGCGCGTCACCAGGGAGCCCAGGGCCAGATAAAGCACCACCGCCAGCCAGCCCCGCAGGCCCAGGCACCCCCACAGCAGGCTGCCAAGAATGCCCGCATGCACCCAGCCGGCACGGGTTAGCAGGGGCAGGCGCTGGGCCAGGGAGATCAGCAGGAAATTGAGCACCAAGGCCACCAGCCAGTGGCTCCAGGTCTGGGGGGCGACAATTGCGGGAGAGAGCAGGGCCGGCACGACAAGGGCCGGGGCAGATATCAGCACTGAGCGGCAGCGGGGCTAATGAAGTGTGTTTCACAGCGCGACGGCTGCGGCATCTGGGCTGGGCAGCAGCGGATAATCCCCATACGACGCTGCTGCCGTGATGGTGTTCAACCGCAAGGCTTCCTTTTTCTTAGACCTCGGCAGCGAAGGTGCCACACCAGCGCAGGTGGCGATCGCCGAGGCCAAGCCCGATCCCAGCGAATCGGAAGCCAGCCAGGCGGCAACTTTCCAAGTAGGCATTGGGCCCTCCAGTCCGGCCACAGCGACAGCCGCCGCAACGCCAGCGAGCCCAGCTCCAGCAGGCTCGGCACCCACCACTGCTGAAGCGATCGCCGCCGAATTGCGGGCCGCCCAGGAGGCCCTGCCCCCACCCAGCAACGCCACCTTCGCCCCCGACTGCCTCAACCCGGCCAACGCCCTGCCCAGCCGCCGTCGCCTAGCCGGCGCCAACCTGGCGAGCTACAAGGCGATGGCCTCCGGCATGTTCCGCAACTAGGGCAGCTGGGCCCGCCAATGGCTTAGTAGGCCTGCGGCCGTTACTGCAGCGGTGCTGCAGCGCAGGATCGTGCTGCCCAGGCTCACGGGCTGCCAGCCCTGGGCCAGTGCCAATGCTTCCTCCGCTGGAGTCCAGCCTCCCTCCGGGCCAATCGCCACAGTGAGCGGTTCGGAGGCACCAGGCAGGGCTGCTAGGCGGGTCAGCGCCTGGGCGAGCAGGGGCATACCCTGGCGCCTGGTGGTGCAAAGCAGCCCCCGACATGAGCCACCAGGCGGCCCCGCCCCCAACAACTCGGAAGCTGGCCGCAGCGAATCCAGCTGGGGTTGCCAGAGGCGCTCGCACTGCTCCAACGCCTCTCGCAGGATGGCCTGTGCCCGCTGCGGCTTCAGGGGGTCGGCGGCGAAGCTGCGCTCGGCTTGCAAAGGTAAAAACCGATCGATACCTAGTTCACAGGCCATGCGCAGCAACACGTCGGCATCGCGCTTCGGCAGGGCCACCGCTAGCTGCAGTGGCGGCGCCGCTGGAGGCTCAAACGCCAGGGGGGAGCTGGGGTCCTGCTCCAGCAGAGCCTGATCGGCATGACCCAAAAGAGCAGTCCAGAGACTGCCTGCCCCATCCACTACCGCAAAGCGATCGCTAGGGCGCAGGCGCAGCACCCGGGTGAGGTAGTGGAGCTCCTGGCGATCCAGCTCCAGCTCAGCACCAGCACTGGGGCCGGCGAGCAAGCGACCGGGAGTAATTAGCAGACGGCGCAGGTCCCGGGTCACGCTGCTTCCTAGTCGCGGGGCTGGGGGTCTTCGTAATCTTTGTCAGCTTCATCATCTTCTTCGTCCTCAAGCTCATCGAGGCCAGGGAAGAGGGCATCGGGCTGCTCTTCTATCGGCCAGTCTTCGTTGAGGCCGCCAACCAACAACTCTTCGATCTCGAGCACGTCGTTGTTGAGCTGGCCCAAGGCATTGATCAACACGTCGAGGGCGAAGGCATCACTGGTGCCGAGGTCCACCCAGCAGCGCGCCCACTCCTCCTGGTATTCCATTGGGCCCATGTTGTGCATCAGGGCTGGCAGGGCGCCGGCAGCAGCCTCGTGGCTGTAAGCCATCCAACCCAGCTCCGCGCCCTCCTCGTGGACCTGCAGGTTTTCGGCGTTGAAGCCACCCAGCTTGCCCAAGAAAAACCAACTATCGAAAGCGGTTTCCAGGTAACCGCGTTCGCCCGAACCCACCGGGTGGGGGAAACGCATCCAGATCCAGCAGTTGAAGGGATTGAATTCGCGAAAGCGCACCTCCATGGCGGATTGGCTGCAGCACAGAACTGGCTCAATCAAACACGCCCGCCGGCATGCTGGGGTCATGCTTGAGCTCCGCAACGTCAGCTACCAACCGGCCACGGCGGTGGCGCCGGTGCTCTGCGGTGTCAGCCTCACCCTGGCCGTGGGCCGCGCTTGCCTGGTGGCCGGTCGCAGTGGCAGTGGCAAAACCACCTTGCTGGAGGTGATCAGCGGCCTGGCCGAGCCATCGGGAGGCCAAGTGCTGTGGGAAGGGGAGCAGCTCAATGGTCGCCAGCTGCGCTGGCTATGCGGCTTGGTTTTTCAGTTTCCGGAGCGCCATTTCCTCGGCCTCAGCGTGGGGCAGGAGCTAAAGCTCGGTCACCGCCGGCTCACGGCAGAAGAGGCCCAGGGGGCCCTAAAGCTGGTGGGGCTCGACGGGCTGTCACTGCAGCAGGCCCCGGAGCAGCTGAGCGGCGGCCAGCAAAGGCGCCTGGCCCTGGCCGTGCAGCTGCTGCGCAACCCCCGGGTGCTACTGCTGGATGAACCCACCGCAGGCCTCGACTGGGCAGTGCGGGGCGAAATCCTGGAGCTGTTGGCGGCCCTGGCCCAGGAAAGAGCTGTGCTGGTGGTCACCCACGAGCCTGAGCTATTTCGCGGCGTAATCGAGGGCGGCTGGCGACTGGAGCGGGGCCAGTTGGAACTCCTCAGCGCGCTGCCTACGATGGCTTCAACGATGGCAACACCCCAGGGAAACAATCCTTGAGCGACCAACTTCTCCGGGCCACAGCCGCCGCCGGCGGCATTCGCATGGTGGCGGTCAGCACCACCCAGGCCAGCCGTACCGCCAGGCAGCGTCATGGCCTCTCTTTTCTTGCCGGTGCCCTGCTAGGCCGCGCCATGACGGCTGGGTTGCTGCTAGCCAGCTCAATGAAGGTGGCCCATGGCCGCGTCAACTTGCGCATCGCCTCCGATGGCCCCTTGAAGGGCCTGATGGTGGATGCGGGCCGCAACGGCACAGTGCGCGGTTACGTGGGCTATCCAGCTCTGGAGCTCGAACTGCTGAAAGATCCAGATGGCATGGCCCACTTTGACTTCAAAACCGCTTGCGGCACCGGCTATCTGCACGTGGTTCGCGACCTGGGCGAAGGTCAACCCTTCAGCTCCACCGTGGAACTGGTCAGCGGCGGCATCGGCGAGGACCTTGCCTCCTACCTGCTGCACTCGGAACAGACCCCCTCAGCGGTTTTCGTAGGCGAGCAGCTCGATAGCAGTGGCGTGCGCTGCAGTGGTGGTGTGCTGGTGCAGGTACTTCCCAAAGCCGCACGGGAACCGGCCCTGGTAGCTCTGCTTGAGGAGCGCTGCCGCGAGGTGCAGCACTTCAGCCAGCGACTGGCCGACTGCGAGGGCCAGCTACACAACCTGCTCGTAGATATATTCCCCGACCTCGACCCCAAGCCCCTAGGCGATGCTGAGGCTTGCACGCCAGTGCTGTTCCACTGCCCCTGCAATAGGGAGCGCAGCGTCAGCGCCTTGAAGCTGCTAGGACGGGACGAACTTAGCTCCATGCTTGTAGAAGACGGCCAAGCCGAACTGATCTGCCACTTCTGCAATGAGATCTATACCGTGGAAGCAGCGGAACTTACGGAATTGATCGCGGAGTTTGCGCCAGCTGGTTAAGGGGAGACTGGCGGCTAAACGGCAAGAGATCAAGCAATCATGCGATCAGCAGAGCTCCAAGCAGCAACAGCAGAAGGGCAGGCACGCTTTGCACCTGGGGCAGGCTCAAGGGCAAGGAGCTAGAGAGGATACCTGCCAAGATCGCTCCCAGCAGCAATCCGACACACAAAAGACCGAAGCCCCAGCCCACTGCCGCCAGAAAGCGACGGTTGCGCCACTGGAGGTTGATCACTGCCATGGCGGTAGCCAGGGCAAGCACAAGGTCCGGGGGAAAGCCTGGAGCAAGTAGAAGCATCAGCAGTAAGACCCCGGCAGTGGCCGTTGGAAACCAAAGCTCACGCCCTGTCGCCAAAGCCAGGCCAGGCAGCCTGAGCTGCGGTGCAGAAACCCGGGGCAACTGCAACTGGGACAGAGCCGGCACCGCCAACTTGGGCGGCGGTGGCGCCAGTTGTTCCCGCTGAGAAGCGGTCTTGGCCGCACTGCTGACGCGGCCCTGTTGGCGTTCCTTGAGGCGCTCCATCAGCACCGCGTCGTAGGCAGCCTCGATGCGGGAGCGCGCCATGGTGTCATCGCCAACCTCATCGAGTCGTGCCAATTTGGCGGCCTGCACTTCGTCGAAGCCAGCATCCGCAGCCACACCCAACCTTTCGTAGGGACCGGAGGGGTCGGCCGCCGGGGATGTCTGGTCGGAGCGTTGGGTCATGACAAGCCGCGGCGCGGCACGGAGGGGATCACAAAGCCTCCCTTGTTAAAGCGTATCGAGGCCTAACTAAAACAGGGGCTCGCTGGAACGAAATCCGGCTTCAGATTTGAGCCGAAGGAGGCAACTCTCTGCCTCCGCGGCCCCCAGGCGCTTGCGGTGTTTGAGCAGGGGTAGCTGGGGTGGCATGTGACTACCCTCTCGCATTTCCACCGTGGTAGCACCAATGGGTCCCTGGGCGGGCAGGAAGCTCACGTAATCGCAGCCCCCGTCTGGGCGGGGACGCACCAGCCAAAGTGGCTTGGGCATCACTGTGATGGTTCGTTGCATATGAGTCTGGCGCGGCCAATCCCTGTCCGTGGGCTTGCTCAGCTCTAGAGCGCGATCGGTTCAACCCCGCTCACCACCGGCGCCACGGCGCTCAGCTCCAGCTCCGGGTGCTCCTCCGCTAGCTGACCCAGGTTCCAGCTGTTCTTGAACAGCAGCACCGGCCGATTCCAGGCATCTCGCACCGTCTTGCAATTAAAGATCCGCCCCACCTGCTCCAATGCTGGCCAGCCGCCCGCCACCCAGCGAGCCACCACAAAACCTATAGGTTCAAGCCGCGTCTGCACGCCGTATTCGTGCTCAAGCCTGTATTGCACCACCTCCAGTTGCAGTTGGCCCACCGCCGCCAGAATCGGATCGCGCTTGCTTTCATCTGTGTCGTAGAGGATCTGCACCGCCCCCTCCTCGCGCAGCTCATTAACGCCCTTGCGGAAACTCTTGAACGTCGATGGGTTGGGGTTGCGCAACCAGGCAAAGATCTCCGGCGAGAAGCAAGGAATCCCTTCGTATTCCACCTTCTGGCCTAGATAAAGGGTGTCGCCAATGGCGAACATGCCCGGGTTATTGAGGCCGATCACATCGCCGGGGTAGGCGTCCTCCACCACCTCCCGGTCCTGACCAAACAACTTCTGGGGCCGCGACAGGCGAATGGCCTTGCCGGTGCGGGCGTGCTGCACCGTCATGTCCTTTTCAAACTTGCCGCTGCACACCCTCACAAAGGCCACCCGGTCGCGGTGGCGCGGATCCATGTTGGCCTGCAGCTTGAACACAAAGCCGCTGAAACCGGGGCCGATCGGATCGATCTCACCGGCATTGCTGGCTCGGCCCACCGGCTTTTGGGCTAGCTCCAAAAAGGCATCAAGAAACGGCCGCACGCCGAAGTTGGTCATCGCCGAACCAAAGAAAACAGGCGAGAGCTCACCGGCGTGCACCAGCTCCATGTCGAGGTCGGCGCCAGCCCCCTCCAGCAACTCCAGTTCCTCCAGGGCCTGAGCCAGGAGCTCCGGCTCCACGGCCCCCGCATCGCGAGCCTCCTGCACCGTGAGCAGCTTTTCCTCGCTCTGGCGGCCGCGCTCGGCGCGCTGAAACAGGATCACGTCATGGCTGCGGCGATCGATCACGCCGCGAAAGCGGTCGCCGCTGCCGATCGGCCAATTCACCGGCCAGCAGGCCAGGCCCAGCTCCTGCTCGATCTCATCGAGCAGCTCCAGGGGCTCACGCCCCGGCCGATCCATCTTGTTAATGAAGGTGAAGATCGGGATGCGCCGCATGCGGCACACCTCAAACAATTTGCGCGTCTGGGGCTCCAGGCCCTTGGCCGCATCTTCCAGCATCACCGCGTTGTCGGCGGCAGCCAGGGTGCGATAGGTGTCTTCTGAGAAGTCCTGGTGGCCGGGGGTGTCGAGCAGGTTGATCGTGCTGCCCGCATAGTCGAACTGCAGCACCGTTGAAGTGATCGAGATGCCCCGCTGCTTCTCCAGCTCCATCCAGTCGGAGGTCACCTTGCGCTGCTCCCCCTTGGCCTTCACGGCGCCGGCCTGTTGTATCGCGCCGCCGTAGAGCAAGAGTTTCTCAGTAAGAGTGGTCTTGCCAGCGTCCGGGTGGGAAATGATCGCGAAATTGCGACGGCGGGACACGGCCTCCGCCAGTGCCGCCATTTCTGGAGTGATGTTGCTGCTACTGATCATCAACTCAGCCTGCCAGGCCGCTTAGTCAAGCCGGCCCCAAACCTCCAGGTAGCGCTCCTGCCGCGGCGCCACCTGGAGCTGGGCAGCGAGCCCGGCCTGCTGCAGCTGCTGCTGCACCTCCTCTGGACTAAAGGCCGCATGCAGGGAGGCGCGGTAGTCGTGGCGCAGCAGCTCCGGCGCTCCCTCCATCCGGGAGACCACCAGCGCCTCCACCGCCTCGGGGCTGGCGGGGCGCCGCAGGTCTTGGACATAAACAAACGCCCCAGGGGCGCCGAGCTGGGCCACGGCCTGCCAGAGCACCGCCGGATCATGCAGGTGGTGCAACAGGCTGTTGCACACCACCGCCGAGAAGCCGGCGGCCATGGATCCGGGTGCTGCCAAGGGCAGCAGCGCCTCCTCAAAGCGCAGCCGCGCCGCCAGCTGCGGCGGCGCTCCCGCCAGGCGCTCCCGCGCCACCGCCAGCATCCGTGGCGCCCCGTCGAGCCCTAGGACCTTTGCTGCAGGCCAGCGAGCGGCCAGGAGCAAGCTGATGTTGCCCGGGCCGCAGCCCAGATCCAGCAGGGCCGTGCCGGGTTCATCACCGCAGAGCTGGGCCAGCCGCTCCACCATCGCCGCATCGGAGGCGGCGAAATCGGCCTGGGCATAGGCCAGCACCTGGCCTGCCTCGTCCATCAGCTCCGGCTCCGGAATGCGCTGCATCGAAATTCAAGATTTCCAAATCCATTGTGGCGCAGTCTTACTGGGCGGCGCACTGCCACTGGTGTGCCCCATATGTTGCACACACCACCTGTGGCGTTATGGTTCGGCTCACCTTGGGCCGTACTGCCTGTGACGCTCTCAGCCACGCCCCCTACAGCCGCCAATCAGAACGCCGAAACTGCAGCGGCTGAAAAGGCTTTTGCCGCCGCCAGCGGCAAACCGGCGGGCGAGGCCCTCGATTTCCCAGCCACCGCCCCTGCTGCCAACCCGGTGTTCTACCGGACCTACAGCCGCAAGACCGAGACCGGCCGGGAAAGCTGGCACCAGGTGGCTGAGCGCAACCTCGGCGGCCTTAGCAAGCTGGGCAACCTCAGCGAGGCGGAGGTGGAGCTGATGCGCCGCATGCAGCAGCAGCAGAAAGCTCTGCCTTCAGGGCGCTGGCTGTGGATCGGCGGCACTGAATGGATCGAGCAGCAGCACAATTTCTCTGGCGCTTACAACTGCACCTCCACCAACCTGGTGGACTGGGAAGCCTTCGGTCTGATGATGGACCTGGCGATGATGGGCTGTGGCACTGGCGCCATCATTGAGCCGCACCTGATCGGCCGCTTGCCGGCGGTGCGCAACCAGCTCAGCATCGCCGCTGTGACCGATATCGGTGCCACTCCGGCTGGCCAACGCCAGGAGCACACCAGCCATAGCATCGAGGCCAACCGGGTTGCTATCAAGGTGGGTGACACCCGCCGCGGCTGGGTGGACAGCTATCAGTTGCTGCTCAACCTCTGCAGCGACGAGCGCTTTGACCCCGCCAGCCCGATCGAGATCAGCGTCGATCTCTCCGACGTGCGGCCCGTGGGCGAAACCCTCAAGGGCTTCGGTGGCATGGCCAACCCGGTGAAACTCAAGGACCTCTATGGCCGCGTGGCCCAGATCCTCAACAAGGCCCAAGGCCGCCAGCTCACCTCGGTGGAGTGCTGCCTGCTGATCGATGAGGCTGCCGTCACGATCGTGGCCGGCAACATCCGCCGCAGCGCCGGCATGCGCCAGTTCTGCGCCGACGACAACTCCGCAGCCGGAGCTAAGGAGAACCTCTGGCAGCAGGACAGCGAAGGCAACTGGAGCATCGATCCGGAAAGGGATTCGCTGCGCATGGCCAACCACACCCGGGTCTTCCACAACCGGCCCGACCGGGCCACGGTGCTGGAGGCGGTTGTTAAGCAGTTCCAGAGCGGTGAGGGCGCGATCCAGTTCGCCCCCGAAGCCATCGCCCGCTCCAACGCCGACCTGCTGACCACCCCAGAGCTGCGCACAGAGTTCATCGGCATCTACTGCGACCAAGGCCGGGAGCAAGCGGGCCTCTGGCTCACCACCCACCACCCCGAGATCAGCGCCGCCGAGCTGGAGCACCGCCTGGGCCGCTACGGCCTCAACCCCTGCGGTGAGATCCTCGGCGCCGACTTCCACTGCAATCTGGCTGAAATCCACCTCAACCAGATCGACCCCGCCGATCTAGTCGCCCAGGAGGAGTCCTTCCGTGCCGCCGGCCTAGCCGTGGCCTGCCTGCTCAACCATCGCTTCGAGGTGGAGCGCTACCGCCAAAGCCGCGCCTGGGATCCGATCGTGGGCGTGAGCTTCACCGGCCTGTTTGACTTCTTTGTGCACGCTTTTGGCACTCCCTGGCTCACCTGGTGGGAAGCGGGCCGTCCCAACACGGCCGAAGGCCTGGGCTTCAAGGCAAAGGAGGCCGAATTCCTGGGCCGCTGGAAGCAGATCGTCAATACGGCGGTTTGGGACTACTGCGATCGCCACGGCCTGCGCCGCCCCAACCGCTGCACCACCGTGCAGCCCGCCGGCACCAAGAGCCTGCTCACCGGAGCATCCCCTGGTTGGCACCCCCCCAAGGCCCAGCGCTTCATCCGCCGCATCACCTTCCGCAAGAACGATCCGGTGGCGCTGGCCTGCATGGATTACGGCTACACGATCGTGCCCTCGCAAAGCGATAAGGACGAACAGGGCCGCCTGCTGGATGATCCGTTTGATCCCCGCTGCACCGAGTGGCTGGTGGAAATTCCCACCGAAGTGAGCTGGGCCAACATCCCCGGTGCCGACGCGGTGGAGATCAACAACTTCTCAGCCTTAGCTCAATTTGACTTCTACATGCAGGTGCAGAAGCACTACACAGCCCACAACACCTCAGCCACGGTGGAGTTCCGCGAAAACGAAATAGAACCACTAGCAGATGCCATATACCAGGCGATCGATCAAGGCGAGGGCTACATCTCTGCTGCCCTACTGGCCCGCTTTGATGCCAACGCCACCTTTCCGCGCCTGCCATTTGAGCCAATCGACCACGCTACCTACCTACGCCTCAACGCTGAGGTGGCATCCCGGCGCAGCACCACCTGCTTCTTTGAAGCACTACAGCGCTATGACCGCGGTGAGCTGGTGGAGGCAGGCCCAGCTGGCTGCGATTCAGACAAGTGCTTATTGCCCCTGGCCAAACCAAGCAACAACTGACCAATTAAGATGGGACTCGGTGTGGCATTGCCGCACCGACCCTCTGGAGAGGTGGTCGAGTGGTTGATGGCTCTGGTCTTGAAAACCAGCGAAGTGAAAGCTTCCGCGGGTTCGAATCCCGCCCTCTCCGTTTTCAAATCTTTTTCCTGACAAAGGGCCTTTCAGTCCAGTTCCACCTCAGCATGCATTGCCCAGATGGAAGCACCCAGCCGCCTCGCCTCCTGCTCGAAGTAGCTAGCCAGCTCAGCTGAACACTCTGACGCGTTGCAGTTAAACAGTATTTCCCCCAGCAGAACCTGCAGAACCGCTACCCGTTCGGCGTAGCACTGGGTTGTGACGGCGGGGACTGTCATAGCAAAGACCAACGAGACGGAAGCGTCTTTAGAAAAACATTCCTGAGAGAGAGCCTCCTTGGTGTGATGTGCAACTGCCCAAAAATTGCAGCAGGATGTCGCACTCCTGCCGCTACAGCACATGACATTAATAGGCACCCATAGCTTGAGATGCACCTTTCAATCAGAATTCCAATGGCCTTGATCAAATGGGAACCTCTGCGGGATATCGAAGACATCTTTGAGCGCTACAGCCGTTCCATGGGAACGCCATACGTTCGGCAATCCGACTTGGCACGCTCATCCGAACACCTTGCCAACGGCGAATGGTTCCCTCGCGTGGACATCAGTGAAAACGACAATGGCTTCCAGATCAAGGCTGAAGTTCCAGGAGTGTGTAAAGACGATGTGAAAGTGACCCTCGAAAATGGCGTGTTAACCCTGCAAGGTGAACGACGTCAGGAACAAGAGGAGAAGGGTTTACGCTTCCATCGTGTAGAGCGCTCCTATGGAAATTTCATCCGCAGCTTCACACTGCCCACAAATGTGGATCCCAATAAACTTAGGGCCCACTTCCATGACGGGCTGCTTGAGGTAGAGATCCCCAAAACGCCCGAGACCCAGGCCGCCAGCGTGCAAATCAAGGTTGAGTGAGGTCGTCTACCCAGCAAAGCTGCAGCGAATCGTTGGCAGCGTCGGCGCAAATCAGCGGGGGGCCCGTCCGGGCCCTGCCCAGCGTGATGGTCTGAGGTTGGTTTCCTACCGCCGCATGGCCCTAACCGCCCTTACCCCTCAAGCCCAAGCCCAGACCCATCACGCTCCGGCCCGGATCCGGCGCCACTTCGAGGCTGCTGACATCGAGCTCAACGGTCCCCGTCCCTGGGATATGCAGGTTCAAGATCCGGCTCTTTACGGAGACCTGATCCGGCGCGGCAGCCTGGCTCTTGGTGAGGGCTACGTGCAGGGACGCTGGAACTGCGACCAGCTCGATGGCCTGTTCACACGGTTGCTTTCGCAGGAC
Source organism: Cyanobium sp. NIVA-CYA 375 (assembly GCF_056108345.1). NCBI lineage: Bacteria > Bacillati > Cyanobacteriota > Cyanophyceae > Synechococcales > Prochlorococcaceae > Cyanobium > Cyanobium sp. NIVA-CYA 375. The sequence continues at coordinate 104,080 of NZ_JBSYHW010000002.1, forward strand.
AATAGCCAACAAGCCGTGTTCGGACTAAGCGCCACCGCCCCGCTGCGGCGCCGCCTCCAGGCCCTAGGTAACGCCGTAATGAACCGGCAGTCAACGCGGCGATCTCACCAAGTGGGACGCCGTCACTACGACGTCGACCCGCGGGTATACACAGCCATGCTCGATGGGCGCCGGATCTACAGCTGCGCCTATTGGCAACAGGCCCAGACCCTGGAGGAAGCCCAGGAGCACAAGCTGCGGCTGATCTGCGAAAAACTGGAACTGGCTCCAGGCCAGCGGCTGCTCGACCTGGGTTGCGGCTGGGGCGGCCTGGCCCGTTTCGCCGCCGAGCACTACGGAGTATCGGTGCTGGGGGTGACCGTATCGAAGCAGCAGGCTGATGCCTGCCAACAGCTGAACAAAGGCCTGCCGGTTGAAGTTCACCTGGCCGACTACCGCGCAGCGTTAATCCGAGAGCGGGGCCCCTTCGATCGGGTGGTATCGGTAGGAATGATGGAACACGTGGGGCGCCACAACGACCATACTTTCTTCTCGGGAATCGATGCCGTACTCCAGGAAGACGGCATCTGCCTGTTGCAAACTATCGGCAGCACCGAAACCTGCGATTGGTTTGATCCCTGGATCGACGCCTATATCTTTCCAAATGGGCGACTGCCTTCAGCGATGCAGTTGTGCAGGGGCTGGGAGCCCTGGTTTGTGCTCGAAGACTGGGACAACTTCGGCGCCGACTACGACCGCACCTTGATGGTTTGGTGGGCCAACTTCGAGCAGGCCTGGCCCGAACTTTCGCAACATCTAAACCCTGAATTCCATCGGATGTGGCGCTACTACCTGCTGGCCTGCGCAGGACCGTTTCGATC
>NZ_JBSYHW010000003.1:0-99265 GCF_056108345.1 Cyanobium sp. NIVA-CYA 375
CCTGAGATCCAAGCTGTTTTCAGAGGTCTGTCAAGAGCGGAACTGCCACGGAGCTTTCTCCCCCCTGAACAGTTACGAAACTCGGTTGATCTTCGGGGATTCGCGGCCTGTTTTTGGTGCTGTGTCAGCAGATCGCCACGCTCGGGGATCAAGGGGTCCTCCCTAGGTATTGGGTTCAGTAGGCCATTTCGGGCGACCCCAGCTCGCAATTAGCCGCTGCCATTGACTTGGTTCTGTCAGCGGGAGCAAATCAACTGGCAGAGGCCTTGCCCTTAGCGACTTGTGTCAAAAGTTGCCCGACTCCCTCGCCAGAAGCGTGGTCTGCTCTTAAAAAAGGTGGGTTACTGGGACCTATCAATGCGTTGGCTGGGCCTGGTGCTGTGCCTGCTGTGGTTGGGCTGGCGGCTACAGGCCCTGTGGCAGTGGAGCCAGCGGCAGTGGAGCCTGGATCCCCTCAGCAATGAGTTCCAGCAGGAGCTGCGCCGGCGCGGCTTAGTGGGGGTTTTGCCCTGAATCGCACCTGCCGAGACCCTGCTTCATTACTACCGCAAAGCAAAAGCTGCCACCGGCATTCCCTGGGAGGTGCTGGCAGTTGTGAACCTGGTTGAAACCGGCAGGGGTGACATTCGCGATCACCACGACGCCAAGACATTCGCCGTGGCCTCTGGGGCTACAACAACAGCAGGCACTACGGCGAAGCAGTGCTGCAGTAAACCAAGTTGCTTGAGGAGGAGCCGCTCAGCTTTCGTGGTTTTTACAACTGGCCTGGCCATTGGATACGAACCGAACGTCAGGCACTAGCTACAAGGCGCTGACGCAGCAACTGGATATGGTCATCAATCAAAATGCGAGCTTCTTCCAGGCTGGACGCTGCACCCATAGACATACCGCTGCAGTGCTGGATGCGATAGGCCTCAGCAGCTGGACAGCGACGAATCAATCGCACGCTGCAGCCCCTGTGACGCCACTCCGCGATGGCAGCTGGTTCTGGCATTGCAAGCTCCCCGGCCTCTGCAATCAACCAAAAGGGAATTGCGCTGGCAAGGGGGAGTGTTGGTGCGGAGACAGGGCTCAGGCTTTCTGGCTGAGCCGCCAGAGCTCGTTGACGTTTTCTCCCGATTCAACGGCCCGCAGCCGCTTGACAAGCTCGAACACCTCGGTAGTTGCCAGCTCGCCATTTTCTTGCCATTCCAGGCTGCGGGGCTCGAACAATTCCGGCACGGGAACACTGTCATTTGACCGGGTCATCGGGTTAGCGCTCGCTTGCAAGACCCTATGGAGTTGATCAGGAGATCGAGACCGGCTCAGATCTTTTTCAATGGAAGATTGTGTGAAGGAACACCGGCTTGGAGGCTGGCAGCAGGCCTAAATGGGCAAATCCCTGCTCAAACCCCGTGGACCTGGTGCACCGCGATCTGCCCTATCCGCATTGGGAGTACGGCAACGAAGCCGGAGATCTGCTGCGGGTGGTGCCGGAACGCGGCGGCCTGGTGACGGGCTGGCGCTGCGGCGGCAAGGAGCTGATCTACCTCGATCTGGAACGCTTCCTCGACCCCACCCAGTCGGTGCGTGGCGGTATCCCAATTCTCTTCCCGATCTGCGGCGGCCTGCCGAACAACATCCTGCCCCTACCCCAGGGAAACTTTCCCCTTGGGCAGCACGGCTTCGCACGTCAGCTGCCCTGGCAACTGACAGCCCTAGGGGATGGCCAAGGCATTGCCCTGGAGCTCGTCGATAGCGAAAGCACCCGGGCGAGTTATCCCTTCAGCTTCCTGCTGCGCCTTGAGCTACGCCTAGTGCCAGGGGCCCTTGAAATCGTCGCCTCTGTAAACAACCGCAGCGAGGAGTCGATGCCCTTCAGCTTCGGCTTGCACCCCTACTTCAACATCAGCAACCTCAAATCCGCATGCTTTGAGGGGCTGCCGGAGCGCTGCCTCAACCACCTGTCAATGGCCGATGCGCAAACCGCAGAACAGATGGGGCGGCTCGACGATGGTGTGGATCTACTGGTGAGGCCCCGCGGTGATGTGCGCCTGCTGGATCCAGAAGCAAACCTGGCCCTAGATCTCCAGCTCAGCGCCCCCCTCAACCTGGCGGTGATCTGGACCGAACCCCCACGCCAGATGGTTTGTCTTGAGCCCTGGACGGGACCCCGCCAGGCTCTGATCAGCGGCGACGGCAAACTCGAGGTGGCCCCGGGCGGAAGCTGCAGGTTGCACACCAGTTACGCCGTCAGAGCCCTCTAGCCCCCTTCAAGCTTGGCGGCCAGCACTACGTCGGCACGGGTTAAGCCATCGACCTTGTGGGTGTACACCTCAGCGCTTGCATGGCCCCAACCAATGGTGAATTCGGCATGGTGCCCCTCTGCTTCACAGATCGCTCCAGCCCGGTTCAGCCATGCGAGGGCTTGCTGAAAATCGGCAAAGCTCCAGGCCTTCTGCAGGTGGTGGCCATCAACAACCACCCAACCGGGCAGCTGAGGCAGCAATTCAGCCAGATCAGCTTCAGCGAGGATCGGAGCCCCCTCGCGGCAGGGGAGGCAGCTTTCTTGGGCGAGGACCATTGAATAGGCTCGTTGCAATAGCTAAATCATGCCTCGATATTTGCCCAGTCAGCTGGCCATGGTTTTCCTAAGGTAAGAAACTTCGGCGCACACCATGCCGTACCCCGACTACCCAATTCCGGCAGACGAGCCTCAGCGCCAGCGAGACCTAGAACGCCTTGGGGTACTGAATCATCCGGGCGACGAGCATTTTGAGCGACTGGTGCGCCTGGCCTCGACTGTGCTGGAAACACCGATTGCCCTGATCTCCCTGATCGATGGAGACCGCCAGTGGTTCCTGGCCCATCACGGTCTGGAGACCACCGAAACGCCGCGGCAGATGGCCTTCTGTGCCCACGCCATCGCTGGCAACGAAACCTTGGTGGTGCCGGATGCCCGCCAAGACCCGCGTTTCTGCACCAACCCGCTGGTGATTCAGGACCCAAAGGTGCGCTTCTACGCAGGAACACCACTGCAGAGTCGAGACGGTCACAACCTGGGCACCCTGTGCGTGATTGACAAGCAGCCTCGTCATTTCAGCTCCAGCCAGGTGCGGCTGCTCGAAGATTTGGCCCAGCTAGTGCTGCGTGAGCTTGAACTGCGCCGGCTCACCACGGTGCATCCAATCAGCGGGTTGGCAACCCGACCAAACTTCCTGGAGCAAGCAGAGCCGGAGCTGGTGCGGGCACGCCAGGCGGATAAGAACTTGGCATTGCTGGCCCTCGAGCTCGACCACTTCGACCAAATCAAGAGCCGCTGGGGGGTTCAGGCATCGGAGCGAGCCCTCGCTGACATCGCCGCCCTGCTGCGTTCAGAGCTCTGCGACCAAGACCTGCTGGGTCAAATCGGCAATCGGGAGTTTGCGGTATTGATGGTTAACGTTGACCTGGCGATGGCCATGGAAAGGGCAGATGCTATTCGCACCGGCATAAACGAAATTCGGGGAATCTTCACAGCCAGCGGCCACAGACTGAGTGTCAGCGGCGGACTTACCCTGCTAGCTCCAGGCGACCACCAGGCCATTGATGCCCTCCTGCGGGCCGAACGAGCCCTGTTCCTGGCTCAGGGCAACGGCCAAAACCAGATTGCCGAAATACTGGCCGACCCCCTAGAGGAGAAAGCGTCGTAGACTGATTTTATCCACGCCCCCCAGCGGCCACTCCTGAGCCCTGGAATCTCCACCTCTGACTTGCTTCAAGTCTTGGTAACTGATGGGTCCTGGCTTATTTGGCATTTCTTAAACAGGTCAATGACCTGACCATCTCGATTGCACCGCAACAAGCTGCGGTGCAATCGGTTGCAGTCGTTTACTGCGAAGGAAACTTCGCTGGACTCGACGGCAAAACCGCCCATGGCCTAGTGCGCTTCTGCGAAGCTTTCAAAATCAGAGCAATTATTGATAGCCAATCCGCAGGCATTGATGCAGGACTTCTGCTGGACGGCGTCAGTAACGGCATTCCCATCGTGGCCAACCTAGGTAAAGCCCTTGCCCTGCCAGGGCCCCGCGCCACCACCTTCATCTATGGCATGGCGCCTGCAGATGGCCTTTATGGCAAAGACGATCGCCAGGCCCTGCTGCTGGCCATGGCTTCTGGCCTGAATCTGGTCAGCGGCATGCGCGAATTCCTTAATGATGACAGTGAATTCGCCCTGGCGGCCGCCAGTCACAAGGTATCAATCCGGGATGTACGTCGTCCGCCCGAATTAAAGGATCTCCGCCTGTTCAGCGGCTCAATCGCCAAGGCACGCTGCATTCGAATCGCCGTGCTCGGCACCGATGGCGCCATCGGTAAGCGCACCACAGCCACGCTTCTGGTTCAGGCCCTGAACGCCAGCGGCATCCACGCCGTTCTGGTCAGCACGGGGCAAACCGGTCTTATTCAAGGGGGGCGCTATGGCATTCCACTCGATGCCATTCCGTCGCAGTTTTGCTCAGGTGAGGTGGAGGCCGCTGTTGTGGAGGCTTACTGCACGGAACATCCCGCAGTGATAGTGATTGAGGGCCAAGGGGCTCTAAGCCATCCGGCCTACCTCTCGTCCAGCTTCATCCTGCGGGGCAGCCAACCCCAGGCTGTGGTGTTGCAGCACGCACCAGCACGCCGTCAGCTCAGCGACTTCCCGTTTCTGCCGATGCCCACGCCTGCAAGTGAAATTCGGCTGATCGAAGCCTTCGCACCAACGCGTGTCATCGGCCTCACCCTGAACCACGAGGGCATGGATGACGCTGAGGTGAGCGCCGCAATCGCCCTCTACGCAGCCGAGCTAGCCATTCCCGTGACCGATGCGGTGAGCCGTGCACCCTCTGCCCTCGTGGCGATGGTGCTGCGGGCCTTCCCCGAGTTGTGCGCATCACCTATCGGGCTGCCTTGAGCGCACCCCGGCTGGAGATTCACCTCGAGCGTCTAAGGCACAACGCCAGCACCATGGTGAATCGGCTGGCACGCCAGGGAATCAAGGTGACCGGAGTCAGCAAGGCAACGCTGGGACTGCCGGAGATAGTTCACACCTGGGTGGCGGCAGGGGTGCATTCAATCGGTGAATCGCGGATTGAATCAATCGAAACCCTCAGCCGCCGCGAAATCGGTGTGCCCTTACTGCTAATTCGCTCACCGATGCTGAGCCAGGTAGAGCGGGTGGTGGCCCATGCGGCGATCAGCTGCAACAGTGAAGCAGTCGTGATTAAGGCGCTGGCAGCCGCAGCAGCATGCCAGGGAGTGCGCCATGGCGTGCTTTTAATGGTGGAGCTTGGGGACTTACGCGAGGGGATCCTGGCGGCAGACCTCGAGGCGATGGTGTTGCTCACCCTGGCCCTGCCAAGCCTGGTACTGGTGGGAATCGGCACAAATCTGGGCTGTCAGCACGGCGTAGCTCCTGAACAAGCAAATATGGCCGAACTATCGCGGCTGATCGAGGCACTTGAAAGCCGTTTTGGCATCAAGCTCGAGTGGTGCTCTGGTGGCAATTCAGCAAATCTTCCCTGGCTGGCTAGTGGCGCTGAGACGGGGCGGATCAACCACCTGCGGCTCGGCGAAGCGCTGCTGTTGGGCAGGGAACCGCTTAGCCGTACGGCGATCCCAGGGCTCCATACCGATGCCATCACCCTGGTAGCGGAAGTAATCGAGGCCAAGCGCAAGCCCTCCCGGCCTTGGGGAACGCGACACCGCACAAGTTTTACCCAGGGGCAAGCCGCTCCTCTAACAGAACCGGACCAACCAATGACGATACGTTCCATACTTGCCCTAGGCGAACAGGATGCCGATCCAGCCGGTCTCAGCGCTCCAGGAATCAAGATCGAAGGGGCATCCAGCGACCATTTGGTTGTTAGCGGTGCAGCAGTGGCGCTGGAAGTCGGCGATGAACAACGCTTCCAAATCAGCTACAGCAGCCTGCTGCGCGCAATGACATCTCCCTATGTGAGCCGCTGTTTCATCGAAAAATGACTCTTGGCAGATTTGCTGACCACAAATAAGTAGGGATCGATGGACTCAGATCATCCGCTGCATTTTCGCATCATTCCTAGCACCGATACGCTCAAAGGGATGGACTATTGCATCAAGCCGATCGATTATTATTGGGCTGCAAGCAGAGAAGACACTAGATCTGAAACTCAGCATCCTTTTTCCGTGTCAATCAGGTTAATGCTCAGGCAATACATGCTATTATGCGATAGGGAGTACCGTGAAGACCATAAAGATGAATAACAAAGGTCATTCACTATATATCTTGATGATCAGTATTCATGGCCTGGTTCGAGGCATGAATCTGGAACTGGGTCGAGACGCTGATACGGGCGGCCAGACGAGGTATGTAATTGAGCTGACCAAGGCCCTAGCCAGCCAGCCAGGCGTAGCCAAAGTAGATCTGATAACTCGTTGCATCAAGGATGCAGACTTGTCACCAGATTATCAAGCACCAGTCGAGATTCTGGGAAATAAAGCACGCATCATCCGGATTAATGCTGGGCCAGACCACTACATTGCCAAGGAAGATCTCTGGGAGCATCTTGACGCTTTCACAAACGAGCTATATGCCTGGCTACGTAGTCAGAAACGCAGACCTGATGCGCTTCACAGTCACTACGCCGATGCTGGCTATGTAGGCGTGCGCCTATCTCAGCTCACCGGACTACCACTTATTCACACAGGCCACTCTCTGGGCAGGGATAAAATGCAACGGCTTCAAGACCTAGGCATAGCTGCGGAAGAAATCGAAAAACGCTATAAAATTTCGCAACGCATTAGCGCTGAAGAAGACATACTTAAGCATGCGAGTCTAGTAATCACAAGTACGCACAACGAGATAAAAGAGCAGTACAGCTTGTATGACTGTTGTACCCCCAAGAAAATGTTCGTTATCCCGCCAGGCACCGATTTGAACAAGTTTTATCCACCTACAAGTGAGAACGGCAAGCTTACCTTTATTGGAACCCTACAGAAGCATCTCAGGGATCCCGATAAGCCTATAATTTTGGCATTATCAAGGCCGGATGAACGCAAAAACATTATTTCCCTTTTGGAATCCTATGGAAAGTGCAAGAGACTTCAAGAACTCGCGAATCTTGTAATCGTATCTGGAAACCGTAATGATATCAGGGAATTAGATGATGGAGCTCAAAACATTCTAACAGAACTACTACTTGTCATCGACTACCATGAGCTTAATGGTCTAGTGGCCATGCCAAAGCATCATTCCGCCAGTGACGTAGCAGACATCTATCGCCTTGCAGCAGCATCGAAGGGTGTATTTGTTAACCCAGCTCTCACTGAACCCTTTGGACTCACCTTGCTGGAGGCGGCTGCCAGCGGACTACCGCTAGTTGCGACGGAGTTCGGCGGTCCAGTGGACATCATCGGCAACTGCAAGAATGGCTTACTCATTGATCCCCTAAATGAAGCCTCAATTGCCAGAGCATTATTAAGAATTCTGGGGGATCAAAAGTTATGGACAACATTTTCACGGAATGGCTTGGAAAACGTCTCTAAGTTCTACTCCTGGGAGGCTCATGCCAAGGCATATCTTGAAATGTTAGCCGGACTAATTGATAACAATCAAGCAACAGCAAGACCCGCATCTCCTGCAAAAACTAATGCTCTGCCAATCAACTCTCGCCCTGTCTATAAAGCGCCCGATAACAGGCTGCCCTGCAATATGGATTCCCTATCACTGTTTAAGCAGCTGGTGAAGAGAGAGAAGCCTACCTCGTTAGATAACATACAGACCCTCTTTAAACAACACAAGATATCTGCAAACAATGCCAAAGGCCAGGAACTCCATCATGAAGAATCACCAAGCCAAATTCAGTGAAACCTCTACTTATTTGTACGGATCTAGACAGAACGCTTCTACCCAATGGAGCAGCACCAGAATCAGTTGGTGCCAGATCTATGTTTGCGCAGATAGTCGATCAACCGGAGATCAAGTTGGCATACGTTAGCGGCAGACATCTCGCACTAGTGGAGCAGGCGGTTGAGCAGTATGGGCTTCCAAAACCGAATTGGATAATTGGGGACGTGGGCAGTTCCATATATAGCAAATATTTTAAAACCTGGACACTTCTAAGTCAATGGTCCTTAGACATCTCGTCGGACTGGCAGGGATTAAGTGCTGCCAAGGTCTTTAATATTATGCCTAAAATATCGTCTCTAGCACTGCAGCCCGAGGATAGACAAAATACCTACAAGCTTAGTTTCTTTATTCCCTTGGAGACCAGCCTCCCCGAACTAACAAGTAACATCCAAAATTGCTTAACTGGGTACAATATTGCTGCCAGCCTGATCTACAGCATCGATGAAAAAGCCTCCACCGGCCTACTGGATGTGCTACCAGCTCGCGCAGGCAAGCTGCCTGCAATCGAGTTTCTGATGCGTAAGCAGGGTTTTACAGCCGAACAGATACTTTTTGCTGGGGATAGCGGTAACGATCTATCGGTACTAACCAGTGAGCTACCAGCCGTACTTGTGGCTAATGCCCATGCCGATGTGGCTACACAAGCAATGGAGACGGCCAGACAAAAAGGCACAACTAAGCGGTTGTATCTTGCCCAAGGCGGTTACCTCGGCATGAACGGCAACTACAGCGCCGGAATCCTGGAGGGGATTAGACACTTCCATGCCGATGCATTCTGGAAGCTGGGTTGAGCGAATGCAGATCCGTAATCCGATCACCGTCTTCGGAGAAGTACTCATTGATTGTTTCCCTGATGGCAGCAAACTCCTTGGTGGGGCTCCCTTCAATGTTGCCTGGCACCTCAGGGGGTTTGGCCTTTCGCCAATATTTATCAGTCGGGTGGGCAAAGACGACCAGGGGGAGAGGGTTGGTGCCTGCATGCGCCGCTGGGGTCTGGACTGTTCCTCGCTGCAGTGTGATGACAGCCATCCCACCGGCAAAGTAATAGTGAGCATCGAAGCTGATGAGCCCCACTACGACATCGTGGCGAACAGTGCCTTCGATTTCATCCAACTCCCGGATATCCGCACGGAAGCAAGCAGCGGTATCCTTTACCACGGGACTCTGGCCCTTCGCCATCGCCAATCGGCGGAAGCACTGGCCGCCCTTAAGTCTCTGCATCAGGGTCAGATCTTCTTGGATGTGAACCTACGTAGTCCTTGGTGGTCGCCTGAATCGGTATTAACTCTGGTAGCTGACGCCGACCACGTCAAGCTCAATGAAAATGAGCTAGCTCTGCTGGCGGCACACGGTTCTGAATTCGGAGATATAACCAACCTGGTGGCATCAATGAACCGATTCGCTCAACAGCACGGTTTAGAAACGGTGATTCTGACCCGTGGCGCCCAGGGCGCCCTGCTTTACCGGCAAGGCGATATTGTTGCCATCGGCCCTGCGCCCGCTACCCAGGTTGTCGATACCGTTGGGGCGGGTGATGGTTTTGCTGCCACCGTACTGCTCGGAATCAGTTTGCAGTGGCCTTGGGCAGACAGCCTAGAGCGCGCCCTGGACTTCGCTGCAGCCGTGGTGGCACACAAGGGAGCCACCATTGATGACCGCTCGGTTTATGCGCAGTTTCTAACTTCATGGGAGGTGAACTGATTCGATGTATGAACAAATCTCCCACTCACTATTGAACTCGATTCTAGATGATCTGAAGCCAGAGATTCAGCGCCAAGATTTACGGCACTTTTACACCAGGCTGGGTGCCAACTTCTACGCCATACATTCTCTATTTGTTACATTGTATGGTCACCGCGACGACTTTAAGGATCAACTTTTAGCCTTAGTCGAAACAATGGCACGTGGCTATATCGATAGGGCGCCTGAACTTGAGTCTATTGATATTCAGCGCGAATATGAATACAACTGGTTTTTATCCCAGAAGTGGGTAGGAATGGCCGTCTACTCCAATGGCTTTGCCGAAAATCTTGCCGATTTAAAGAACAGAATTGGCTACTTCCAGGAGCTAGGCATTAATATGGTACATATTCTGCCGGTTCTAATGTGTCCTACTGGCAAGAGTGATGGTGGGTACGCGATAAGCGACTTCCGCCGGATAGATGGGCGAGTCGGAACAATCGACGACCTGCGCAGCATTGCTAAAGAGTTCAGGAAATGCGAAATTCTATTGATTCTAGATATTGTCTTAAATCACACATCTGATGAGCACGAGTGGGCTAGGCGTGCAATAGCTGGTGATCAGCACTACCAGGATTATTATCATGTCTTCGAAGATAGGGATATTCCCGACGTATTCGAGCAGAGCATGCCGGAGGTTTTCCCGGAAAGCGATCCAGGTAATTTCACTTGGAATAAGGCGATGGGCAAGTGGGTGATGACTGTCTTTCATGACTACCAGTGGGACTTGAATTACTCAAACCCAGCAGTATTTATTGAAATGCTGGATGTGTTGCTATTTTGGTCTAACCAAGGAGTGGATATTCTGCGGCTTGATGCTGTTGCCTTTCTTTGGAAGAAGCTCGGCACCACATGTCAAAACGAGCGCAAGGCTCATCTGATTTTACAGCTGATGAAGGATTGCTGCCAAGTGACGGCACCCGGTGTGTTGTTCATCGCTGAGGCCATAGTGGCTCCTACAGAAATCAGCAAGTATTTTGGTGAAGATGCCATCGTAGCCAAGGAATGTGAGATCGCTTACAACGCCACCTTGATGGCTTTGCTCTGGGACAGTGTGGCAACTCGGAATACCCGGCTTCTGTCGCAGGGTCTCAAGAATCTGCCAACTAAATTAGAGCGCGCTACCTGGCTTAACTACGTACGCTGCCACGATGATATCGGATTTGGCTTCGATGACAGTGACATCAAGCAGGTGGGTTTTGATCCTCGTGAGCACCGACGCTTTCTGATTGACTATTTCAAGGGTGATTTTGATTCGATACCCCGAGGGCTTACTTTTATGCCCAACGACACGACTGGAGACGCAAGGATATGTGGCTCCCTTGCCTCGCTAGTCGGCCTAGAAACGGCCCTGGAGTCGAAGAATAAAAAACTAATCGCCACCGCCGTCAGCCGCATTCTGCTGATGCATGCCATCATCCTCTCCTTTGGGGGGATTCCACTTATCTATAACGGTGATGCCCTCGGAGTATTAAATGACTACAGCTTTTTCGCTGATCCCAGCAAATGTAATGACACCCGCTGGGTGCATCGTCCAAAAATCGACTGGGCAAAGGCGGAGCTTAGATGGAAGCTCGGCACAGTAGAGCATTCAATTTTTAGCGCATTGAAGCAGATGATTTCAATTCGCAAGGAAGTACCAGCTTTCGCAGATTTCAACAACCGGCAGATCCTCAATCTTGAAAATGACTATTTGCTGGCCTTCGTACGCTTCAACCATTTGCGGCCATCAGAGCTTGTACTTGTGGTGGCAAACTTCAACGACCAGCCCAGGTTCTTCGATCTCAATTGTCTAGCTCCATCGGTCTTCGGCATTCACGACAACCTCGTCGATCTTCACACTGGCCGCAAGCCAGCCCAGTCGAGCAGTCGCATCGTCTTGCAGGCGTATCAGTTCTATTGGCTGGCCAAGGCCGAGGAGCCTGTCGCGGTCGACCAGGGGACATTTACTACGCCCGCCTCGTGACTAAAAATTCACTAGCTACGTCCCACCGCAACCCTTCCTAGGATCTGAAATTCTGACAGGCTTTCATGCAGTCGCCCCTCCGCTCCGCTGGCAGTCCCGATGGGCCTGGAGCCACCCTCAGCCTGATAGCGGCTGTGCTGGTGGGGATAGCAATTTTGCTGAGCCAGACCGTGTTCATTGTCCCGGCTGGCAACGTGGCAGTCGTCACCACCCTGGGCAAGGTGACGGGCGCACCGCGCAGCCCAGGCGCCAACCTCAAGGCGCCGCTAGTGCAGAACACCTCATTGTTTGATGTGCGAACCCAGGTGCGCCCTGAGCAGTTTTCGACCCTCACCAAGGATCTCCAGGTGATCCAGGCGACCGCTACGGTGAAATACGCCATGAAGCCTGCAGAAGCTGGCCGGATTTACGAGACGATCGCCACCGACGACCAGCAGATCTACCCCCGGGTAATCCAGCCTTCCCTGCTCAAGGCGCTCAAGTCAGTATTTTCTCAATACGAGCTTGTGACCATCGCCACCGAATGGAACTCCATTTCAGAATTAGTGCAAGAGAAGGTAGCGGAGGAACTGCGCAAGTTTGACTACGTCAGCGTGCAGGGACTCGACCTCACTGGCCTGCAAATCGCCGAGGAATACCGCGCTGCAATTGAACAGAAACAGATTGCCGAACAGCAGCTGTTGCGTGCCCAAACCGAGGTGTTGATCGCCGAGCAGGAAGCAAAGCGCTACGAAACGCTCAATTCAAGCCTCGACGACCAGGTGCTCTACAAGCTCTTCCTCGACAAGTGGGATGGCCAGACCTCCGTGGTGCCGGCCCTGCCTGGTACTGCTGGGGGCAGCGGAAACTCCGTAATCGTCAACGGCAGGCGCTGAAGCGGCAAAAGCCCGCTGGGCGCGTTAGGTCTGCTCCAAGTTAATAGCTAGCTCTGAGTTTGAATCAACCCATGTCCAATTTCCTTGTCACCGGGGCAAACCGCGGCATCGGCCTGGAGTACTGCAGACAGCTCCAGGCTCGCGGTGATCAGGTAATCGCCGTGTGCCGCACGCCATCGCCGCAGCTGGAGGCCCAGGGAATTCGTATAGAGGCGGGGATCGAGCTCAGCGATGATGCCGACCTTGCTGCACTGATACAACGGCTCGCAGGTCTACCTCTGCAGGGGGCAATCCTCAACGCCGGCATCCTGGAGGCCACCAACCTGGCGAACCTTGATGCCAACAGCCTGCGGCGTCAGTTTGAGGTGAACGCCCTGGCACCGCTGCGGCTAGTTCACGCCCTGCTGCCGAACCTCCAGCAAGGCTCAAAGCTGGCCCTAATGAGCAGCCGTATGGGTTCTATCGACGACAACAGCTCCGGCGGCTCTTACGGCTATCGGATGTCGAAGGTGGCGCTAAACATGGCAGGGAAATCCCTTGCTATCGACCTGCGCCCGCGCGGCATCGCCGTAGCGATTTTGCACCCGGGGCTGGTGTGCACCGGCATGGTCAACTTCAACCCCCAAGGCATTAGCCCCGAATTGGCGGTGCGGGGTTTACTGGCCCGCATCGACGGCCTCAGCCTCGAAACCAGCGGCAGCTTCTGGCACGCCAACGGCGAGCTGCTGCCCTGGTAAGGCCGATCAGCTGGCCAGGCTGGCGAGGCCTCGCCGATGGATTTCGCTGGCGTAGTCGGTCCAGATTCCCTGGCCCCAGTAGCGAAAGCAGCTGGTCTCGAGCAGCAAAAGATGCAGCAAGGCCTGCTGGTATGGCTCAGTTTGGGTGGCTGACGGGTCAGCCTCAACCAGGGGATCAAAGTGCTGGTGGAAGGCAGCACTGAGGCTTGTCATCGGCTCCAGCACGTTGGCGTAGCCCTCAACCCAGCTGAGGTTGTTGGTCCAGGAAGCACCTGCCATCGAGAAAGCAGGATCGCGCGCCTGCAGCTCGGCGATGGCAGCCTCAACAGTTGCAGAGGTAGGTGGCTCTCCCAGCTGCGGCCACAGCTTGTGTTGCTGCACCGCCTGAATCTGCGGATAGTCACAGGCAGCAAGTCCGGCAGCATCGAGCAACTCCAGATATTCGGTGCCGTTGATCGCCACAGTGGTCTCAGCTCCACCAACAGGCTCGTTCAGTTCGGCGATGCGTTGATTGGCCTGGATGAACGCCTGGGGGAATTCGTTCATCATCACGCCACCGTTTTCGCCATCGGCAATCTGGGAGACGAGCGCGGGAATGGATGCGGCGCCCAGCTCCAACCGGCCCAGCCCCAAAGCTTCGTAGCAGGGCTGCATCTGGCCCACCAGCTTGGTGTCGGAGCCTTGGGTTTTGATCAGCGCCGTAATCGTGACCACCTCACCACTTGAATTGCGCGCCACCAGCTGGTTGGGACCGTATTTCTGCGATTGGCCCAGGCAGGAGCCATCAAGGTTTTCAACGCTGTGCTCCTGAACCAGCAGCCAGCGGTAGCCGCACTCCAGTAGCGCTTTGACAAATTCGTAAAGCGTGTCGGGGTGGTTTGGCAGGTGCATCTCGGGCGGGGAAAAGCCCTTTACCCTTTGCAGCGCAGCATCACCAAATAGCGCCGCAAAGTGATGCTGCCAAGCCAAGATCTGCAGCTTTAGGTCTGGGATCGGCGTTGAGGGGGCTACGGCATGACTCCAGAAGGTGCCTAGCCACTCCACATGGGGTTGCAGCGTGGGATCACAAGCCAAACGCTGCAGCGCCTCGAGGATGTCGTGGCGTCCCATCTGCTGGAAGCCCCAGAGGAGGTTGCCGGAATAATCCAGCATGATGCGCGGATTACAGCCTTCTGCGATCAGCTGGGGAATGATCTCTGCCAAGCGCTTGTAGCACTGGGCAAAGGGTTCGGCATTGTGGTTATCTCCCTGGCCAGGATTATCCAGCATGTATTGCAGATGGGAGATCAGCTCTCCATTGGCACCGGCTGGAATCGTGGGCTGGTGCATGTGCAGAGCACAGGCGAAACCGGAGCGAATCTGCTCCAGTTTGAGGTTGGTCTGGGGCAGAAAAACCGGCTGCTGCTGTTGCACCAGGGCGAGGATTTCGGCTTCACGGCCAGCGATTGGCGGCAGGGCGGTGGTGCTCACAAATTTGAGTTGCTCAAAGGGTGGCAATGCGCTGGCGGATCAGCGGCACTGAGGAACTTGCAAGCTGCTGAGACAGGATGTACTGACCGCGTTCCCAAGCAGATCGGCGCGATAAAAGTTCTAAATCATCAAACCATGACGATTTTGTCATCTGGCCAACATGGAGGCGAATGTGATAAACGTAATCAGCAATTAACACACCTGCCGCACTACTTGTGACCGCGATCATCATGCCTACGTCTTCACCTTGAGGCAGACCCATCCAGCCGCCAACTCGCTTGAGCAAGGCTGCCTGCACTAGCAGGGTAGTTGGGCCTAGGGGAATGCTGTCGTGGGGGGATGGCCAGGCCCGCCAGACATCACCCGCCAGGCATGGCCCCGCGGCAACAATGGCTGGATCATTCTTGAGATCATCTGTGCAATACCCAGCTGCCCAAAGGGCTCCCGCCTGGCCATTGATTGCTGCCAGTCGCTTATCGATGGAATGGGGATAAAGCCAGTCGTCATCGTCGGCGCTGGTGATCCACTCCCCCCGAGCAACAAGCAGACCAAGATTGCGAGCTGCAGCCTGACCAATTGGACGGGCGGAAGCGATAACGGTGGCGTTAGCGGCAAGCTCCGCAGGAAGATCCTTGAGGTCGTTGCCATCGACGACGATTACATGTTCAATATGGCAGCTATTTTCAGTCAGACTGCGATTGAGCTTGCTCAACATAGACAATCGATCAGGCAAAAGCCTGGTCGGAGTAATGACGCTTACAGTCGTCAAATTGATTGAATTATTGCGAGCTCTGCCATCCTAGTCTACCTTCGCGACACGCCTGCCTCAGCTCAAAACCCAGATAGGCAAAAGCCGTGAGATTTGGTCGAAAAACTGATCGAACGAATCTCTCTAAAGAGTGCAGCTTTCGATCGAATTATTGGGCTGCGCTCAAGAGCTCTGGCAAAATGCTATGGCATGGATGCCGCCTGGGCCATCCTGGTATCAGCCTTTGATCTGACTGCGGTGGACACTGCCCAGCTGCGCGCCCTGTTTAGCAAGCCCTACGGCGCTCCAGGCCCAAGCGAAGCGCAATGGCGGCAGCTCTACGCCGAAGACGTGCACTTCAGCGATCCCACCCAGGAGAGAGAGGGCATTTCGGCCTACATCAAAGCCCAGCAGGGCCTGCTGAAACGCTGCGACGACACCTATCTCACTCCCGGCGCGATCGCGATCGAAGCCAATTCGGCGTTCGTGGAGTGGGAGATGGGCCTGATGATCAAGGGCATTGAGTTTGTGTATCCAGGCACCTCACGGCTGCTGTTCAACAGTGAGGGCAAGATCTGCGACCACCGCGACTACTTCGATTTCGTCGGCCCCACCTTCGGGCCGGTGCCGCTGCTCGGCGGCTTTGTGCGCTGGCTATACAAGCGCTTCGTGGGCTGAGCCTGCGCCAAGAACCGTAATCCCCATGACTCAGTACCAAATCCGGCGCGATGACGGCGTCAGCGATGCCATCACCAAGCGCCTGTACACCAGCTACAACGAAGCCCATCAGGAACTCGAGCGCTATTACGCCGATCTCTGCTGCTCGGACGATCGGGAGTACTACCGGATTGAGGAGGACACCAGCGTCTGCTGGCATTAAGGCTGCCGCGACGCGGGCGGAGGGTGCTGATTCCTAAGGTCTCAAAGGCTTACCAAGGCCGATCCATATCCCTTGTCTTGCGGCAGCTTCATTGACTCCACCTGTTTCCCTGCCGTCCATCGCCACCGCGCAGGCCGCCACGCCAGCAGCCATCTATCCCAGCAAAGCTGAACTGCTGGCTTGCCTGCCAGCCGAGCTAACCCAGATCAACCCGGTTAAAGCCTGGGGAAGCCTGGCCATGTCCCTGGGCTTGTCCGTCCTTGCTTATGGACTGGGAACCCTGATCCCCCTGCAGCTAAGCGCTGCACCCCTCTGGCTGCTTTACGCCTTGGTTACAGGAACGGTGGCAGGAGGTTGCTGGGTAATTGCCCACGAGTGCGGCCACCGTGCTTTCCATCCCAACCCCCGCGTAGAGGCCGTAGTGGGCTTTTTGCTGCACAGCCTGCTGCTTGTGCCGTATTTCAGCTGGCAGCGCAGCCATGCGGTGCACCACGCCAACTGCAACCACCTCGAGGCCGGTGAAACCCATGTGCCGCCCCGCTCCGATTCCAGCTCGGGACGCTTCGTGGCCGGAGCAAGACGGCAGCTTGGCCAGGGCCTCTACGGCGTTGCCTCCCTGTTTACCCACCTGGTATTGGGTTGGCCCCTATACCTAATGTTTGGTGTTGCCGGCGGCGAAGAGTACGGCAGCCCAACCTCCCATTTCACTACGGCTGCACCCTTCCGCAACGGTGGGCGCCAGCTATTTCCCGACTCCTACCGTCGCCTGATGGCGATCTCCAACCTCGGCCTGCTGGCAATGGTGGCGGCCCTGGTATGGGCCTCAATCCACTTCTCCCCGGCGCGAGTGCTGCTGGTTTACGGCCTGCCCTACCTGGTTATCAATGCTTGGTTAGTTGGTTACACCTGGCTGCAGCACACCGATACCGATATTCCCCACTTCTCCACCAGCGACTGGAATTGGGCAAAAGGTGCTCTACAGACGGTGGATCGCCCCTATGGCCCCCTGCTGAACCTGCTGCATCACGGCATCGGTTCAACACATGTATGCCACCACATCAACCCGAGGATTCCCCACTACAACGCCTGGCGAGCCAACGCCCTGCTGAAGCAGCGCTTCCCCGACTTGGTGCGCTACGACTCCACCCCTATCCACCAAGCCTTGTGGCGCGTTGCCACCCAATGCGCCGTAGTGAGTCAAAGGAAAGTTAATGGAGGCTTCTTCTATCAACCCAGATCATCAACCTAAATCTGGGTAGCAATTCCATAAAAAAAGGCCGGTGCGTTTGCCCCGGGCTTTCGAGATGAGAGTTAGGGAATTCTCTAAAATTATCCAGAAATTAAGGAGCTTTGGAAGAGAGGTCACTTGGACGGCTCAGCACATATGTAGTCATGCCAGTAAGCACGACGACTAGAGCGATAACAAAGGCAATAGCGGTGGTGTAATCGGTGCTCATGGCAATCAGCCCAAGCCCAGTTGAGCTGCGATGGTTTGGCCGGTAAGGATCTCGGTGCCAAGGCCAATCACGAAGCCCATCATGGCTAGGCGGCCATTCCAGGTTTCGGCAAAAGCGACAAATCCGAAGCGGGGAGTGGATGTGGTCATCAGTGTTGAGGATTGTTGCAAGAACTATAACTGACTGTAACGACGCCTCTAGCCCCAGATGTTGAAAGCAAGCGAAGAGCTGCTGGCCCTGTTGCGACGGGGTGCCAGGGGGGAAGCCCAACGCCAGGGGCCGCGGGTTCGGGAGCTGATTCTCGAGCTCGAACGCACCTCACCAGTAGACCTCGCCGCCCCAGGTGCCCTCGATCTGCTGGAGGGGGTCTGGGAATTGCGCTGGAGCAGCAGCAGCCAGCCCTATCTCCAGGCTGTGCCATGGCTGGAAAACCTGCAGATACTGGCTCCATCGCTGGGTCGTGCCCTGAATCTGTTGAGGCCGCCAGGGCAGCTTGCCGGCCTGGGTGGCATAGCTGTTGAGGCCAGCATCCAGCTCGAATCAAGCCCTGGCGAGAACAGCCCAACTCCCCAGCAGCGGGTGCAGGTGCGCTTCCAGCGCGGTGGCTGGCGCGGGCCCCTAGTTGGTGGCACACGCTTGCGGCTGCAACGTGAGGTGCAGCAAAGTTTTTCAGCCTGGCTCGACATCACCGTGCTCAGCCAGGAGCTGCGGCTATGCCGTGGCAACGCCGGCACGATATTTGCCCTGCTGCGCCGCCCTGATCTGGCCGTTGCAGACTTTTTAGACAATCACTAAAAACGGTGCAAGACACCCCAAGCCTGAGCAGCTCTCTGGTGCTGGCTGCAGACAATCCCTCTGCCCTGGCAAGGTTTTACGCCAATTTGCTGGCGGTAGAGCCACTGCAGGGGCTTGGTGCCAGCCATTGGCGGGTGCCCTGGCCCGCCGGTGGCTTCCTGGAGATCTATGCCCCATCCCAGAGCCGGCCCCAAGCAAGGCAACCAGGCCGGCTAGCAACGTGCCTGCAGCGCAGCGTGGCTTGCGGCAACAACCCAGAAGCTGCCATGGCCTTGCTGCAAGCCTGGCTGACGAGCGCCATTGGGCTGGGCGCCTCGCTACTGGACGGTCCGCGCCAGGAGTCCTTTGGAGTGGAGGCCTGGCTGCTGGATCCGGAGGCAAACAGGCTGCTGCTGCTGGTGCAGAGCCAGGTTAGTTAGGGCGGGCATAGGGACCAAACACAACGGCGCACTCGGCGCCGCAGCGGGCGCCCAGGCCTATTGCTGCGGCTGCGGTCCAGCCAGCCGCCAGTCCAGCCAGCACCCCGGCTGCAAAGCTGTCGCCGCAGCCATAACTGTCGACCGGCGGGGCCACCAGGGCCTGGGCAGCGAAGCGACCGCCGGGTTCGCTCCAGCCACCAGCAGCCCCTTCGGTAGCGATTCGCAGTCGCGGGGGGCGCGATAGAGCGCCAGCAGGCACCTGCTCACCAGGATCAAGGGCGCTGCCGATCAAGGCATCGCAGCTCACCCCGCTGGCCTCCAAGAGCGGCAAGCCAACCCGTGGCGTGACGCCTAGCAACCGGGCCCGGCGGCAGTGCTGCAGGGCTGCCGCATCGGCCGCGGTCACAAAGACGCCATCGCAGCCAACCAGATCAGCCCAGGGGAGTGGGTCCCTAGCCAAAGGGGCCAGTCGCTCGCCGATCACGGTGATGCTGCGGTCACCGGCCCGATCCACAAAGCTCACGCCCCGGCGGGTTGGGGCATCCCGCCAGGCCACCTCCAGATCAAGGCTGAGCTCAGTGAGCCGCTCCGCTGAGCGCTCGCCGGTGGCGTCCCGGCCCAGGGAGGTGAAAAACCGCACCCGCTTGCCACTGAGACGGGCCAGCTGAACCGCCACCACCGCCCCCCCACCGGCGGGTTCCTCCAGAAAGGCGCTGGCCCGGTCGATCGAGCCAGCAACTGGCAGCTGCTCCACTGCCACAAAGCTCACCCACTCCACATGACCCACCACCGCCAGGTTGAGCGCAGCGAGGACGGAATTCGGGGCCATGGCAACAGGGCAACCTCACCAGCATGGGCCGGCGTAGCCTGCACCCCACCTGTCTGTGTCTGTTATGCATGCCGTGCCGCTGCACCTCCAAGCCGGCAGTGATGTGCGCCGCAGCCTGGAGCAGCTGGCCCTTGAGCACAACGCCGGCGGGTTTGTGCTGAGTGTGGTGGGCAACCTCTCCCAAGCCGCCTTTGCCTGCCCCGGCAATAGCGCACCCACGGTTTTGGCTGGTGAGCTGGAGATCATCACCCTGCAGGGCACGATCAGCCCGGATGGGGTGCACCTGCACCTGAGCTTTTCCGATGCCAGCTGCCAGGTGTGGGGTGGCCACCTCGAGCATGGCACCCTGGTGCTGCGAGGCGCCGACCTGCTGGTGGGCCTGCTCAGCTCAGCGCCTATTGCATCAGCCAGCAACGAACCGCGAGTGGAAATCGCCGGCCGGCCGGAATGCCCCTTTTCGCGCCGGGCCCTGCGCATGCTGCGCACCCTGGGCATTGCCTTCGTGGAAATCGAACCCGACGAGGCGGCTCCGGTGCCCCAGCTTTACATCGATGGTGTCCCTATTGGTGGCTACAACGAACTGGCTGAACTGCACAGCCGCGGCGAATTAGACGCGCTGCGCAGCCTGTGAGCCCTGAGTTACGGTTTGCCACACTGCAGCTAGGCACCAGTAAGGGCTGTGGCCTGGCCATCGGCGCCTATCCCCACTTCAGCTACGACGCCAGCGGCGGCGGAGGGACCGGCAAGCTCGGCCCAGGCCCAGCTGACGGCCCCCGAACCGTGAGCTTCGAGCCCTCAACCCTGTTGATTCCGCCGCTCAACTGGCGCACCACTCGGGTGCTGGGGCTGCCCCTGCCCCCGGGCCTGGAGATCGCCATCGCCCCTGAGCAGCTGGCGGGCAGCATCGATTCAGCAACAGGTGCTGTGCAACTGCGCTTCCGGGCCCGCTTTCGCTTCCGCATTACTGGGCTTTACCGCGCCCCCGACCTGCTGATAGACACCCTGCTGAGCACTGGCTCGGCGCAGGGTCAACGCCACCGGGCCCAGGGCCAGCCCATGGACGCCGATGGCACGGCCCTGCTGGTGGGAGTGGCGAGCGTGCCGCCGTGCGGCGACCCCTGGCTGGATCGCCTGCTGGGCCTGCCTGATGAAGCCCTTGCCATGCTGCGCTGCAGCTTCAAGGGCGAGCCGTGAGCGAATCTCTACCCCAACGTCTGGATCGCTGGATCGCCCGAGCCGGTTTCAATCTGCTGATTCCGCCGCTGATCTTGCTGATCCCCTGGCTGCAGGAGCTGGTGGACCAGTTGGTTTTCGGTGGCAACTGGAACCTGCCGATGACGCCCGGAGGCTCCTTCCTCGGGGTGCTGACAGCCCCCTTCAGCCATAGCGGTTTTGGCCATCTCCTGGCCAATTCGCTCACCTTTCTGCCCCTCTCCTGGCTGGTATTGCTGCGGGGCCGCCGCGACTATCTGGCTGTTTGGTTGGGGGTTTATGCCACGGCTATTCCCGTATGGCTGCTCTGGCCCAATGGCAGTCACGGACTCTCCGGGGTCGTGTACGGGCTGCTGGGCTACCTGCTGCTGATCGGCTGGCTGGAGAAGCGGCCCCTCTCCTTGCTCCTTTCGCTGCTGGCCCTGGTCACCTATGCGGGGGTGCTGCCGAGCCTGCTGCCGATTTTTTCACCGCCAGGGGTGAGCTGGATCGGCCACCTCAGCGGTTTTGGCGGTGGCCTGCTGGCGGCCCTGGCCGTGGCTCGCGAGTCGCCATAGGTGACCAGGGCTAGCGGTTGAGCTGACGCATCTGCCAGGTAACCCAGGTGCCCACCGGGCTCCAGAGCAGGTAAGGCAGCAGCAAAGCAGCCGCCAGCGAACTCACGCTAGCCACAGCCAGGGTGAGGGCCATGCCCCACACCCAGCCAGCAAAGCCAATGGCCGTGCCCCTACCCAGGCTGCGGCTACGGCAGATCACAAGCGTGTAGCTCTGCACCAAGACCAGCTGCACCAAGAAAGCCGCCATCCAGAGGCCGCTCCAGCTGGCCTGCCAGGTAAGCCAGGCCGAGAGGTAGAAGCAGGCGTAGATCAGCAGCCAAATCACGGGAATCAAGCCCTCAAACATCAGCCAGCGGGGGCGGCGCAGCCGAATAAACCAGGCAAAATCCTGCCGGCTTGGATTGAGACTCCACGCCACCGCCACAATCACCAACAGAATCACCAGGGCGGCGAGCACTGCAAAAAGAATCAGCTGCACCCCAGCCTGCAGGTTCAACGCCCGTGATGCAGCAAACCAGGCCACGCCAAAAATGACCCCAACCAGCAATCCAGATCAAGCCAGCCAGGAAATCAGCCAAGAAGTAATTCTTGCCGCCTCCAGTCCCTGGGTGGCCGTAGTGCTCAACCTGGTGCCTGGTTTAGGTACGGGATACATCTATCAACGCCGCTGGCGGGCTTACTGGATCAGCTCAGGCCTGGCAACTGCCTGGTTTGTGGCGGGAGGAGTACTAAGCCAAAACGTGGATGAGGTGTTGATGCCCGATTTAGTGCAGCAAAATCAACTGATCGGGCTAGGCGGCCTGTTGCTACTGGCTGTTGTTACTGCCACAGAGGCTGGCCTCGCCGCCGGCCGCGCTCAGCCCAGCTCCAGGCAGGCCAACCCGTAGACATCGCCAAGGGGAACCGCCGGCAGGCTGCCCCGATACATCCTCAGCGTCTCGGCGACCACCGCAAAGCCCAACTGCCGCAGCAAGGGCCCCGCCTCCTGATTGGCGGCAGGGGCATCGATCAACACCACGCCGGCATGGCGGGCCATCAGGGCGTTGAGAAGCTGGGCCGCCAGGGCAGGCGTGTCGGCGAGCAGGGGCCCGATCCGCCAACCCTCACCTCGATGCAGCAGGCAAGGGCGGATCCGGCCAAAACCGTGGCATGAACCATCTGGGCCGATCAGGGCCAGCACAGTGCCGGCTGGATGGTGCAGCCAATCGGCGAGAAAGTGGGGCCGGGGGCTGAGCTCCCGCTGGGCGTCATAGGTCTGCACGGCCCAATCGGGTATGGCTCTTCCCTCAAGCAGGCTCAGGCCCTCTGGAGTAGCGGCGGGCGGGATGTTGCCATCACTGATCCGCTGCCAGCGCTGGGTTGGCGACGCCGGTGCAAACCCCCAGCTGGCGTAGTCATCGATGCGATCGGGGGCGGCCTCAATGCCGATGCAAGTAAGGCCCTCCAGATGCTGCAGGGCACGCTGCCAAAGCTGGCGGCCAAATCCCTGACCCCGGTGCTCTGGTTGCACCAGAAACATGCCGATGAAGCCGTATTCGGCGTTGTAACGGACCCCTGCAATACAGCCGATCGGACGCCCGCTGAGGCAGCCCACCCAGAGCCCCTGGCGGTCGGTATGGCGGTAGATGGCTAGGTCTCCCTGGCCAGGCGCGAAGTGTTCAGCGCGGGCCCAGGCGATGACGTTGGCGAGATCGCCCTTCTCCAGGGCCCGAATCTGCAAAAGGGAGGGGGCCATCTGGCTCAGACGGAGCCATAGGCGATGTGGCAGCTGGCGTTGAGCACCTGGGCCTGGTCAGCAGTGGTCGGTGCCATGCCATTGATCAGCCCCTGCTTGCAATCGCTGGTGGCGGTCATCAGGGGCATACCGGCAACGCCGTAGGAAAATTTCACTCCACTAGGTGGCAGCGCTTGAACCGAGCCGTAGTCAAGCTGCAGGCTGGTTTGGGGCACCACGATCACGGTTGACTGCTGATACGCAGCTGCGTCGACAGCACTGGTGATTGCAGCAGCCGTGGCCAAGCTGCCCACCCCCCAGGCCACCGAACTGGCTCCCCACCAGGGCCAGGCCGCTGGATAGGGCCGGTACCAGCCGGTGCTCCAGGTGCGGGACGACCAGTAACCGCCTTGGCGGCCCCAGGCCGGATTCCAGGCAGATGCCCCTGGGGCGCGGGTGAGACCTGCTCCAGGGGCGCCCCAGCCCACACCAGGCCGAGCTCCCGCTCCGGGTGCTCCTACTCCTGGTGCTCCCCAGCCCGCCCCTGGACGCACCCCCGCACCGGAGCCCGGCCCGCCAAAGCCGCCGCCACCCATGGGGCGGGCCAGAGCGGCCAAGCTGCCAGCAGCTGCCACGACAAGCCCTAAGCCAATCGCCGAGATCAGTTCCGCTCGCTTGCCCATGGTGATGTTGCTGCGTTCACTAGAGGTGGTCTAGCCGCGAACGAAGCCCACGGCACGGCAGCTAGTTGTATTCGCCAGGCAGGTCCTGCTTAATGACCGTTACGCGGCCTACTTTTTTACCTGAGAGCCGCAGCAGCTCGTCGCCAGAAAATTCAAAGCCCAGGCCTGCCCCGATCTGGGCCACATCATCAGCAGTAGCAGCGGCTTGCACGGCTTGCCGGAGCGACTGGTCATCCTGAACCTTGCCCAGGAAGGCCTTCAGCTGATCGAGGGACATGGGATCTCGTCGACAGTGCGATCCAGGATGGCGACCACATCTTCGTCGACCTGGGCCAGGCGCTCGAGCACTAGCTGCAGATCAAGGGCGGTGAGCTCGCCATCGGGCTGCCATTTGAGGCAGGTGCGTCCCAGGCAGCTGGTTGTCAAAACTTGGGTGGTGTGGACCATGGCCCACCTCCATTCTGTGTTCAATTCATCATGATCCCGATTGCCACCGTTGTATGCCCCCTTCTGGGGAGCATTTCCGCTGAACGGAGCCAAGGGCTGGCCAAAATGGCCCAAAAGCCATCCCTGCGCCATGGGCAGCTCAGAACGAGAACGTCAGCTTGACCTGCTCAGGGTGGTTTGTTGCGTGGCCTGGGCCGATGGCGATGTTTCCGCAGACGAAAAGCGGCTGCTCGAGAAACTCGTTGCCAAGTACTTCCCCTGTGGAGATGGCTCGGAGGCAAACCAGGAAGCTGCGCGTCAGCTAGCTGCCTGGACAGTGGACTCTTCCGTGCTGGCGGAAGTGATTCCCAGGCTCACTAGCGAGGAAGACCGGGCTCTGGCCCTGAAACTCAGCTACATGATGGCCAAAGTGGGCCAACGGCCTCAGGACAGTTCGCCGATCAACTCAGAAGAAAAAGCCCTTTACCGGCAGCTGGTGGAAGCTCTTGGCCTGGGTGAAGCTGGAGTGGCTGAAGCCGAATGGGCCGCTGAACAGGAGCTGTCTAGCGGCAAAGGGATATGGGCTGCCCTAGGGGCAGCCTTTGCAGGTCTCGGTGCCTGGCCCAGCCAGGAAATGCTGGAAACCCCGGGCATGCAGTGGCTTTGACGCCAGCTGGTCAGGCCCGATCGGGACTCAGCCCAGGCCAATTTGGCCCAGGATGCCCTGGCCGGTGAGCAACTCGGTGCCCAAACCGATCACAAAGCCGAGCATGGCTAGGCGGCCGTTCCAGGTTTCGGCAAAAGCGACGAAACCAAAGCGGGAAGTTGAATCAGTCATGAAAAGAATCCTTAAGGAAACGTGAACTTATTGTAACGCCTCATGAAGCTGGCGTTTGTGTTTCTTGATGCAAAAGCGCGGCATCCAAGCTCGCCAGCAGCGCCTCTCCATAGCGATCGAGCTTGGCCTGGCCCACGCCGCCGATCCCGGCCAGCTCCGCCAGCGAGCGGGGTCGGCGGGCCACCACCTCCACCAGGGTGCGGTCGTGGAACACCACGTAGGGAGGCACTGCCTGCAAGCGAGCCTGCTCGCGGCGCCAATCCTTTAGGGCCTGCAACACCGGTGCCGCATCAGCGGCCAGCTCCGCCGGGGCAGGGGCCTGATTTGCTCCGGGCTGGCGGCGCCGCTCCCGCCGCGGCGGCGGCAGCCGCAGCCGCAGCTGGGTCTCACCCCGCAGCAATGGCTTGAGCCGCCCGTCCTCACCGAATCCCAGGGCCCCGTAGCGCTCGGAGTCGGCCTGCAGCAAACCTTGGGCCACCAGCTGGCGAAACAGGCTGCGCCACTGGCCGCGATCAAGCTCCTTGCCAATGCCGTACACACCCAGCTGCTGGTGGCCGAGCTCGCGAATCCGGGCCGTATCTGCCCCCAGCAGCACATCCACCAAGTGGGCGGCACCAAAGCGGCTGCCCGTGCGGTACACAGCCGATAGGGCCTTACGCACCGACTCGGTGGCATCGACGGCCGTATCTGGCTCAAGGCAGAGATCGCAATTGCCACAGGGCTCGGGCAGGGCCTCGCCGAAGTGGTTGAGCAACACCTGACGGCGGCAGCCGCTGGCCTCGGTGAAGCCAATCAGGGCATCGAGCTTGCCGTGCTCAACCCGTTTTTGCTGCTGCTCCGCGTCGGAGTCGTCGATGAAGCGGCGCAGCTGGGGCACATCGCCGCCGCCATGGACCATCCAGGCCAGGGCCGGCAGGCCATCCCGGCCGGCGCGGCCAGTTTCCTGGTAGTAGGCCTCCAGGCTTTTGGGCAGGTCCACGTGGGCCACAAAGCGCACATCCGGCTTGTCGATGCCCATGCCAAAGGCGATCGTGGCAACCACCACCACGCCGCTTTCGCGGCGGAAGCGCTCCAGAGCGGCGCTGCGCACCGCCCCATCCAATCCGGCGTGATACGCAACGGCGTCATATCCCGCCGCCTGCAGATCGCGGCAGAAGCCATCCACCCGGTTGCGGGAGCGGGCATACACGATTCCTGAAGCGCCGCGGTGATCGGCGAGCAGCTCAAGCAATTGGCGGCGAACGTCGTCCTTATCGCGCAGCAGATAGCGGATGTTGGGGCGATCAAAGCTGGCCAGAAACACCCGCCCCTGCTCCAGCTGCAGCCGGGCGCGGATCTCGTCTCGGGTGAGGGGATCGGCCGTTGCGGTGAGTGCCAGCCGAGGCACGGCGGGAAATCGCTGGGCCAGCACCGAAAGCTGCAGGTATTCCGGGCGGAAGTCATGCCCCCACTGGGAAACGCAGTGGGCCTCATCAATGGCAAACAGGGCTAGGGGTAGGGCAGCCAGCCGCTCAAGGGTGTCCCCCGCCAGCAAGCGCTCGGGAGATAAATAGACCAAATCCAGTTGGCCCGCCCACAGCATGCGCCAGGTGTTGGCGGTTTCCTCAGCGCTACAGCCCGAGTGCAGCGCCGCAGCCCGCACCCCCGCCTGACGCAGCCCCTCAACCTGGTCTTGCATCAGGGCAATCAGGGGCGAAATCACCACCGCCGTTCCGGCTCGGCATAGGGCCGGGATCTGGTAGCAAAGCGATTTGCCCCCACCGGTGGGCATCAGCACCAGGGCCGAGCCACCAGCCACCACATGCTCAACAATCTCCTGCTGGGGCCCGCGAAAAGCGCCGTAGCCAAATACCTCGCGCAGCACCTGCCCGGGAGAGGCCGGGCTCGTCGCAACGGGCTCTGGCATGGGAATTTCCCTAATCAGACCTTGGCGAACTTCATCGCCGCCGGAGAACCCCAGTCACCAGTCACCTGATAGCCACGGGGATTGGCGCAGAGGTGGCGCAGGATCCAAAACAGGCTCTCTGGGCTATCCGTGCCCAGGGCCAGCTGCAACTCCTGCAAACTGCGCTCCTGGCCATCGCTTAGCAGGGTCTCGAGCCGCTCTTGCAGGGCCAGGATCAGGGCTGCTGCCTTTTTGCCGGCCTCCACCCCCGGCTGGTCGTAGGCGTTGACATTTACCAGTTCGGCGTAGAGACCGACGGCGCGCTCAAACAGGGCGATCAGGGCACCGAGGGCTGTGGCATCAAAGCGGCGCAGGGTGATCGAAAGGCTCTGGCGGCCGCCTTCCATCAGGGCCGAACGGGTGCCCTGCAGGAAGCCATCGAGGAAGTCGCCAGGGATCTCATCACCGATGGGCGGGATATCGCTGGGCTCTTCCAAGGCCTCGATGAAGGTCACAAAGAAGTTGTCGATGCCATCGCGCAGCTGCTGCACGTAGGCGTGCTGGTCGGTCGAGCCCTTGTTGCCGTAGACGGCAATGCCCTGGTGCACCACCTCACCGCCGCGGTCGTGCTTCTTGCCGAGGCTCTCCATCACCAACTGCTGGAGATAACGGCTGAACACCTCCAGCCGATCGCGGTAAGGGAGCACAACCATGTCGCGCTTGCCCTGGCCATGGCCGGCCACAAACCAGGCTGCAGCCATCAGGGCCGCCGGATTATTAAGCAGATCTGACACCCTGGTCAAAGCATCCATCCGGGCGGCACCGGCCAGGAAGCCGCGCAGGTCGGCACCCACTAAGGCGGCGGGGAGCAGGCCAACGGCACTGGTAATGCTGGTGCGACCGCCCACCCAGTCGAACATGTCAAAGCGGCGCAACCACTGCCCAGCTACGGCCACCTGGTCGAGCTTGCTGTCGAGCATGGTGACTGCCACAGCCTGACCGGCCCACTGCCCGCCCCGGGCCTCGAGCCGGGCCTGGGCTTGCTCCATGCCGATGTGGGGCTCAGGGGTGCCGCCCGACTTGCTCACCACCACCACCAAGGTGGTGGCAAGGCGGCCGTCCAGGGCCGCCAAGGTGCGGCTCATGCCGGCGGGGTCAACGTTGTCAAAGAAGTGGAAGGGGAGACCCTGACCCTCTTCCTGCAGGGCGCGCACCATCAGCAGCGGGCCGAGGCCAGAACCGCCAATACCGATCCAAAGCACGTCGGTGAAAGGTTGGCCATTGGGAGCACAGAGGCTGCCGTCGAGCACCGCGCGGCCAAAGGTCTCGATCCGGTCCACCTCGGTGTTGATGTGCGCGGTGGTGGCGGCGTCTGGTGCCAGCTCTGGGTTGCGCAGCCAGTAGTGACCAACCTGGCGCTGTTCATCCGGATTGGCGATCGCACCACCCTCCAGGGCGGCCATCGCCGCAAAGGCCAGGTCGAATCGGGGAGCCAAGGCATCGAGATCGGCCTGGCCGATCGCCATGCGACTCACATCTAGCCAGATACCAAGATCGCTTTCATACCAAAGCAAGTCGCAGAAGCGTTGCCATTGGATCTCGGCGCTGGAGCCATCAAAATTGGCAAGCATGGGCTTGCGGCTCAAGCCGCTCTCGTCGCCAGAACTTAGATCTGACCCAGGCCGAGCACCAGCCCTGGTGCCGGACGGAAGACCGTTCCATAGGCAAAGGACTTGCCAAGAACACTTCCTTAAGATCCGTAAGACTTTAGATAGTTTTGTGCCGAACCCTTCCAGCCAACGGGGTTGGCTTGCCTATGGCAAGCGGCTGGTCGGGATTAGGCGGTTTTGCGGACTTGCTGCAGCCGTGCTTGCGGTTGCAAGCTTGCCCCTCGCCGGCGGGCCCAATGCCCCCTTGCTACTGCTAGATCCCGGGCTCAGCGGCAGCATCAGCTCCGCCCCTGGGGAAGGCCAAATTGGCGATCCACTGCAATTTTCTCCAGACGAACTAAAGGAGTTGAAGCGTCGTTTTGGCGTCCATGGCCCCCAGCCCCGGCTGGCTCAATTGTTTACCAGCGGCATTGACCAGCTGGAACCACTACGCAGCCACACCTTGGGCCGCTTGGTCGAGCTTCGTCCCCTGATCCTGGCCGAATCCCAGCGCCAAATGGTCAATCCGCTGTTGGTTGCTGCTGTGTTGTTTGACGAAATGCGGCACGCCAAACCGGGTGAGGATCTACCCCTAGCGGCCCATTCCGGCTTGTTCAGCACCCACGGCCCGGCCCAGCTCGGCCTGGGCGAAATGGTGCACCAGGGCCTGCTGCAGCCCGATGCCTCCGAAGCCGAAATTACCGAAGCCCGCAACCAACTGCTCGATCCGGAACGCAACGTGGTGCTGCTAATTGGCAAATTCGCCCGCCTCAGCCGCGCCCTCGAGTTGCCGCAGCGCCCCCTCCAGGCGAGCGTCAATCCCCGGGACGCCAAGGCCCTGGCCACCCTTGCCTACCTACATAACGGCAAGCTCGATTACCCCCGCCGCATCCTGCGCACCATGCAGGACCCCGAGCTCCATGCCCTGCTCTATGCCACCCGCAAGCAGGCCCCAGCACCACTGATCTGATTAGCGGTTACAGAGCAGGCCAAGGTTTTGCAGTCGGCTTTGCAACTCAGACCAACGGAAGCTGCGGGGATCGGCTCGCTCCCCACCCAGATCCACCGCCTGGTGGGTGGTGATATTTGCAGGGGGTATGGGGAAACGCTGCATCCAGCCCGCTAGCAGGGCCGCCAGGGCGTCGTATTGGGCTGGGGTGTAGCCACTGTGAGCTGGCCCAGCGTCTTCGCCATCGAGGGGCGTTTCCAAGCTGATATGCAGGGCGAAATTATTGATCGAGCCACCCACCTTGGCGTTGGTAACTACCCAGCGGCCGTTAAAGGCCGAATTACCAGCTCCAAAGGCCCGTTTGGAAGGATCGAGCAGCTGCACCACTGAGCCATCTCCACCGATCAAGGTGTGATAGCTCACCTGGTCTTCATCACGGGGATGGGGCGTCACGAAGGTGTTGATGGCCGAGCCGATGCCATAGACCGTTTCGTGGAGCACCACCAGCTGAGGAGTCGGATCCACCGGATTGCCGTAGGCATCACGATTAAATCGCTCGCCGAAATTAGTGGGGTGGATCTGCACCCGCACCGAGGAGCTCTGCACCCTTTCGGCCAGCTGCTGCAGCTTTAAGCGCTGAGCAGGATCGCCAGGAGCGCAACTCGCCACCAGTGGCGATTGCCATGGCCGGTGGGCCGGAGGCCCCGGTGCCGCCCGTCGGCCCGGCTCTGGGGAAGAAGGAGGCTGGCGCACCTCTTCGAGCAGCTCGAGCAGGCTGGGGCGCTTTTGACCGCCACTCGGTTGTGCTGAGAGGTCCCGGGCCAGCCAGCCAAGCCCACCCAGGGCAAGCATGGCGCCAGCGCCTAGGGCAATCCAGAGGGGCCTGGGGCTGGAATTCATGCAGCTTCAAGGCCCAGCCAGCGGCGGCGGCGCTCGGCACAGACTTCGGGAGTGCCCAGCTCCGAAGTGCCGGGATCGAGCTGGAGCTGCCAGCTCTCGACTGGCGGCGCCGTTGGCAGCAGCACGGTGCTGCGCACCAAGCCATCCCGGCAAAACAGCAGCTGGTGCGGAATCAGAGGAGCCTCTGGCCGCAGATGCACCATCAAATCGTCAATGGTGCGCAGGCGCAGGCCATCGAGGGCAAGCCATTCATCGCCCACTACCAGCCCCGCCCGTTGGGCCGGTCCATCGCGGCCCACCCGTTGCACCACCAGCCCACCGCTGCCTGGCTCCAGGCGGCAGCCCAGCTCCTGGTTGCCGGCCAGCCGGGGGGTAAGCCGCAATCCCACATCGGCCAGATAGCCAAACAGGGGCGGATCTTCACATGAGTTGAGCCAGTGGGGCAACAGCTCGGCCAGATCGGGCGCCTGGCTGGCAAAGGCAGCAATCAGGTCTGCCTCCTGGTAGCCCCGCCCTACGGCGCCATGGCTGGCCCAAAGCTGCCGCAGCACCACGGGCAGGCCGCTGCCGGTACGGCGTAGGTGCAGGTCCAGCACCAGGGCCAGCACCGCACCCTTGAGGTAGTAGCTCACCTGGCTGTTGGGGGAGTAGGCATCGGGGCGGTAGAGCTTTACCCAGGCCTCCTCACTGCTGGCGCGCAGGCTCTGCAAGCGCCGCCCAGCACTGAGCAGATAGCGGCTCAGATCCGCGCCCAGATCCTCGAGCAGCTCCGCCTCGCTGCTGCAGCCGGCGCAGTGGGGCAACAGCTGATCCACATAGCTGGTGATTCCCTCGGCAAACCAGAGGGTGGGCACCACCACCGCCTGGTCGTAGCGATAGGGGCTTAATTCGGCGGGCCGCAGCCGGCGCACGTTCCACTGGTGCAGGTATTCATGGGCGGCTAGCTGCAGCAACTTGCGGCGCCCATCAGGCTTGGCCAGGACCCGGCGGCCAAACTGCAACACCATGCTGTAGTCGTGCTCCAGGCCGCCATAACCGCTTTCGGTGAGGTGCAGCACAAACAAGTAGTGGTCGGCCGCAGGTCGCTCCACCCCCATCAAGCGGCAGCAGGCCAGGCAAACCTTTTCGAGGTCGTTGAGCAGCTGGGGATCACTGTCGAGTAAGTCGCCGCCCTGCAGATCGCGGCCCCAACTCACCCAGCGATGGGGCACGCCGGCGACGCTGAAGTGATGGAGGCGATGGGGACCAACCTCCACCGGCGTATCAATAAGTTGGTCGAAGTTGGCGGCAAGCCAGCCCTGCGCCGGGCCCTGCAGCTCCGGCAGGGGCACGAAGGCCTCCCAGCTGGGCGGCAGGCTGAGCTGCAGCCGGTGGGGCGACCAGCGCTCCCCCTCCAGCTCCAGAACAACGGCCGCCAGGGCCAGAAAGCCGTGGTCGCCATCAAGGTGGCAGGTGCGCACCGTGAGCTCAGCGGCCAGCACCGCGTAGCTGATTTCGATGGGTTCGAGGCTGGGCAGCTCTAGCTGCCAGCCGCTCGGGCTGGTGCGGCGCGGCTCTAAATGGAGTCCAGCCTGGGTGATTTCCAGACCCTCAAGCTGGCGCACGTAGTCGCGGATCAGGTAAGAGCCAGGGGTCCAGGCCGGCAGGGCCAGGCGCAGGCTCAGCTGGCGGGGGGTATGGAGAAGGCAAACCCGCACCAGGTGCTGGTGGCAGGCGGTGAGATCGAGATGCAGCTCGGGCACGACGTCAGTACGCCAGGCTCACCTGGACCCCTGGAAACTCGCTGGCGGCCTGGCTCAGGGCCAGCTCGGCGGCGTAGCGGCGGGTGATGGCGCCAAGCAGGCGTTGCAGGGTCTGGGAGCGGCTAAGGCGCTGCAGGTCGCCGACCAGGGCAAGGGAGCCGTCGTTGTGGCGCTGCCAGCCCAGCCGTTCACCACCTGGCAAAACAACTTGCAGAAGAACGGGTTGGAATTCGCCGGCAAAACCTTTGAGCACCCCGCCATAGATGGGGGTATGGCCCAGGGCTACCAGGCTGGCGGCGAGCCCTTCGGCATCGCGCAGCACTGTGGGCAGGATGGTGAGGTGGGACACGGCGCAATGCCCGCTTTTTCAGACCCTAGCGATCAAGAGACCTGCGTCCAGTGGCCATTGCCACCGGAATTGCCAGCGGATTGGGCCAGCGCCCAGCCAATCCTGCGGCTGGGGGTGATGGCTTCCGGAGCCGGCAGCAACTTTGAAGCCCTGGTGCAAGCCTGCACTGACGGCCGGCTCCAGGCAGAGGTGGCCCTGCTGGTGGTCAACAACCCCGGCTGCGGTGCCCAGCAAAGGGCCGGGCGTCTCGCCATACCTTGCCAAGTGCATGACCACCGCAGCGTGGCCAGCCGCGAAGCCCTCGACCAGGCCCTGGTGGCGGCTTTTCAGGCAGCCGGCGTTGATGTGGTGGTGATGGCGGGCTGGATGCGCGTCGTGACGCCCACCCTGATCGGCGCCTTCCCCGAGCGTCTGATCAACATTCATCCATCGCTGCTGCCCAGCTTCCGCGGCCTTGATGCGGTGGGCCAGGCCCTGGCAGCGGGAGTCACCCTGGCCGGCTGCACTGCCCACCTGGTGTGCGAGGAGGTTGATGCAGGACGAATCCTGGTGCAGGCGGCGGTGCCGGTGTTAGCAACGGACGACCACGCCAGCCTCAGCGCCCGCATCCAGCGCCAGGAGCACCGCATCCTGCCCCTGGCGGTAACCCTCACCGCCCAGCACCTCGCAGCTCAGGGATAGAAGGGCAGCAACGGCAGGCCGGCGGTGGGCTCAAGCCCGGCCATCAAGTTGAGACATTGCACCCCCTGACCCGCCTGCCCCTTGATCAGGTTGTCGATGGCAGCCATCACGATCAGCTGGCCGGTGCGGGGATCCACCTGCACTGAGAGCAGGGCCCGGTTGGTCTGGCGCACCCATTTGGTGGAGGGGTAGGTGCCCACCGGCAGCACATCAACGCAGGGAGCTTGGCGGTAGGCCGAAGCCAGCAGGGTGGCGCAGTCTGCGGCGGTGAGGCCTGGGTCGCGCAGACGGCAGTAAACGGTGGCCAGTAGGCCCCGCACCATCGGCATCAGGTGCGGGGTGAACTGCAGCTGGATCTCATGGCCCGCCACCCGGCTAGCCAGCTGCTCAATCTCACTGGTGTGGCGGTGGCCCACCACCCCATAGGGAGCCACCGCCTCGGAGCATTCCGCCAGCAGCAGGTGCTCCTTGGCAGCCCGACCACCACCGGAGGTGCCGGTTTTGGCGTCGATCACGATGCCCGTGGTGTCGATCAAACCCTGCTTCAAAAACGGCAGCAGGGCCAGCAAGGAGGCCGTGGGGAAACAGCCAGGAGCAGCTACCAAGCGGGCGCCACGAATCGCCTCCGCCTCCCATTCGGGCAGGCCATAAACGGCCTCAGCGCAGAGCGCGTCATCGCTGCGGGGCAGCTCCCGGGCCTCGCTGGCATACACCTCCTGCCAGCGGCCCAGGCTGCTGAAGCGATAGTCGGCGGAAAGATCAACCACCCGCACACCCCGCTGCAGCAGCGGCGGCACCAGCTGGGCCGCCAGGCCATTGGGCAGGCTCAGCACCGCGAAATCAGCCGCCGCGGCGATGGCATCCGGGTCTGGGGTTTGCACCACCGGATCGCCGGCCAGGGGCAGAAAGGGCACCAGCTCACTCCAGCGCTTGCCGCTGCTGCGCTCGCCACCCAGGAAACTGACCTCCAGGGCAGGGTGCTGCTGGAGCAGGCGCAGGGTCTGCAGGCCTCCGTAGCCACTGGCGCCGATTACCGCAACACGCTTGTTGGCCATGGCAAGGCCCGGGGGCAGGACGAAGGGGCTTTATAAAGGATGATTGCGCCAGGGCCCAGTCCCCGCCCGCACCCCGTTGACCCTCCTGCGCGACCCGAGTTCCTCGCCCTTGACAGCCGGTTCCGGGCCGGAGCTTGCCTTGAACGGGGAAGAGCGAATCGCTTTTGATTCCGTTGCCGATGGTCTCGCCGCGATCCGCAACGGCGAATCAATCGTGGTGGTTGACGATGAAAATCGAGAAAACGAAGGGGATCTGATCTGCGCGGCGCAGTTTGCTACGCCCGAACAGATCAACTTCATGGCCACCGAAGCCCGGGGCTTGATCTGCCTGGCCATGGAGGGCGACCGGCTCGACGCCCTGGATCTGCCTTTGATGGTGGACCGCAACACCGACAGCAACCAGACCGCTTTCACGGTGAGCGTCGATGCGGGCCCAGAGAACGGCGTCAGCACGGGAATTTCCGCCGACGATCGCGCCCGCACCATCCAGGTGGCGATCCACCCCCACACCCGTCCGGCCGACCTGCGCCGGCCAGGCCACATCTTCCCGCTGCGGGCCAAGCAAGGCGGCGTGCTGAAGCGCGCTGGACACACCGAGGCCGCCGTCGATCTAGCCCGGCTTTCGGGCCTGTATCCGGCCGGCGTGATCTGCGAAATTCAAAACAGCGACGGCTCCATGGCCCGGCTTCCCCAGCTGGCTGCCTACGCCAAACGCCACGGATTACGCCTGATCAGCATTGCCGAACTGATCAGCTACCGCCTCGACACGGAGCGCTTCGTGCAGCGCCAGGCGGAAGCGGCCATGCCCAGCGCCTTCGGCGACTTCCGGGCCATCGGCTACCGCAACCAACTCGATGGCAGCGAGCATGTGGCCATCATCAAGGGCCAACCGCAGCTGGCTACAGAGCCGGTGCTGGTGCGGGTGCACAGCGAGTGCCTCACCGGGGATGCCTTTGGTTCGCTGCGCTGCGACTGCCGGCCCCAGCTGGAGGCGGCCCTGCGCATGATCGAAGCCGCCGGCGTTGGCGTGGTGGTGTATCTGCGCCAGGAGGGCCGCGGCATCGGCCTGATCAACAAGCTCAAGGCCTACTCCCTGCAGGACACCGGCCTCGACACGGTGGAAGCGAATGAGCGCCTTGGCTTTGCTGCCGACCTGCGCAACTACGGAGTTGGCGCCCAGATCATCAGCGACCTAGGCATACAGCGCCTGCGCCTGATCACCAACAACCCGCGCAAGATCGCTGGCCTCGGTGGCTATGGCCTACAGGTGGAAGACCGGGTGCCGCTGGTGATGGATGCCGGCAGCCACAACGCCGCCTACCTGCAAACCAAACGCATCAAACTTGGCCATCTGATGGGTGATGGTCCCTCCTGTCCGATCGGCGGACCCACGGCAGTGCTGGCCTGGCACGGCCAGGTGGCCAGCAGCGGTCAGCTGGAGCAGCTGCAGCTTTGGGCCCTGAAGCAGGGGCTGCAGGTGGAGCGAGAGGAGCATCCAAGGCTGCTGGCCCTGCTCGACCAGCCCCAGCTGGCGGTGCTACTTAGTGGCCTCGACCATGCCGGCAGTGGAGTGGGGGCCGTTGCTGCAGCGCTGGTGCTGATGGGCGACTGGCCCAAAACCGAACGGCTGAGCCTGCTATTGGCCCCTGACGGCCAACGCAGCAGTCACCCCAGCGCTGATCTGGAGTCAGAGCAGCGGCCCCTTGCAGATCTGGGCACCGACCTGATGGTTCAGCCCGGTGCCTTTCTGGTTTGGCGCTAACTCAGCCCTGAATGGTCACATTGTTGATACGGCTGCCGTTCTTGAGGGCCGTGACCACTTCCATGTTGCCGGTGAGGCCAAACACGGTGTGCACGCCATCGAGGTGGGGCTGGGCTCCGTGGCAGATATAAAACTGCGAGCCGCCCGTGTTCTTGCCGGCATGGGCCATGGCCAGGGTGCCCGCCTGGTGCTTCTGGCTATTGATCTCGCAGTTGATCTGGTAGCCGGGGCCGCCGGTGCCGGCGGTGCCACGGGCGCCTTCACGGCTATTGGGGCAACCGCCCTGGGCCATGAAGCCGGGGATCACACGGTGGAAGGCCAGGCCGTCGTAGAAGCCCTCCTTGGCGAGCTTGGTGAAGTTGGCCACGGTGTTGGGTGCATCGGCCTCGAACAGTTCGAGTTCGATGGTGCCGGCGTCTGTCTCCATCAAGGCTTTGGTCACGGCGGCAGGGAACAAAGGCCGACTTTATGGGGTGGCAAGGGCCAAGCGGCTGAAACGCCGTGCTGAGAATGGGGCAAGCTCCTACCGGATCAATCCCTTACAACGCCCCGTCGCCAGACCCCGCCGCCGATGAGTAGCCCCACCCCCAGCTCCCCCCACGGCATCGATCTCAGCCGGGCCCGCCTGGGGATCCTGGGGGGTAGCGGCCTCTACGCCATGGAGGGTCTCGAAGACATTCAAGAACTCACGATCGAAACGCCCTACGGCGCCCCCTCCGATGCCCTGCGCCTCGGCCGTATCGGCGATCTGGAGGTAGTGTTCTTAGCCCGCCACGGCCGCCACCACAGCCACACCCCCAGCGAGGTGCCCTACCGCGCCAATCTCTGGGCCCTGCGCTCCCTCGGCGTGCGCTGGATCCTGTCGCTGTCGGCAGTGGGCTCCCTGCAAGAGCCATTTCGCCCCCTAGACATGCTGGTGCCAGATCAATTCATCGATCGCACCCACCAAAGGCCTCTGACGCTATTTGGCGAGGGGCTGGTGGCCCATGTGGCTTTTGCCGAGCCCTTCTGCCCGGTGCTCAGCCGCCTGCTGGCCGATGTGGCCGAAAGCCTGATGCCAGAAGGCCGCAAGTTGCACCGCGGCGGCACCTACCTCTGCATGGAGGGGCCCGCCTTCTCCACCCGGGCCGAATCGGAGCTCTACCGCTCCTGGGACTGCGCCGTTATCGGCATGACCAATCACACCGAAGCGCGCCTGGCCCGGGAAGCCGAGATCGCCTACGCCACCCTGGCGATGGTGACCGACTACGACTGCTGGCACCAGGAACACGCCTCGGTGACGGTGGAAATGGTGATCGCCAACCTGCAGGCCAACGCCAGCCTGGCCCAGCAGATCGTGCGGCTAGCTGCCCAGCGGGTTGAGGCCCAGCGACCCAGCAGCAGCGCCCATCAGGCCCTGCGCCATGCCCTGATGACAGCCAAGGAGCAGGTGCCCGCCGCCACCCGCCGCAAACTCGACCTATTTACGGCCCCCTACTGGGGGCCTTTCAGCTGAGCGCCGCAGGCCGCCAGGGCCTGGCGCAGGGAAGGGCCATGGCTGGCCAGATGGGCGGCGGCTGAGGCCGTATCCAGGGCGCTTGCGGCCATCAGCAGGGCCAGCTTCACCGAGCCGCCGCTCTGCTGCAGCAGTTCCCTGCCGCGCTGGCGCTCCAGCCCCGCCAGATCGCGCAGGATGCGCAGGGCCCGATCTTCCAGCTTGCTGTTGGTGACGGCCACATCCACCATGCGGTTGCCGTGCACCTTGCCCAGCCGCACCATCACGCCGGTGGAGAGCAAGTTCAGGGCCATCTTCGTGGCGGTGCCGGCCTTGAGCCGGGTGGAGCCCGCCAGCAACTCCGGGCCCGTGAGCAGGCGAATGTCGATGGAGCAGGGCATCGGCACCTGCTCGGCTGGCACGCAGGCCATGGCGATTGCCAGGGCTCCAATCGCCTGGGCGTGCTCCAGGGCCCCCAGCACGTAGGGAGTGGTGCCGCCAGCAGCGATGCCCACCAAACAATCGGCCGGGCCAAAGCCGCGCTCCTCCAGGTCGCTGCGGCCAGCAGCTGCCAGATCCTCCAGCCCCTCGGAGCTGCGCAGTAGGGCTGGGGCGCCGCCAGCGAGCACGCCCTGCACCAGCTCCGGCGCTGTGCAGAAAGTTGGCGGACACTCGGCGGCATCGAGCACCCCAAGCCGGCCGGAGGTGCCCGCCCCTAGGTAAAAAAGTCGCCCGCCAACCTGCAAACGCGCCGCGATGGCATCAACGGCGGCAGCCAGGGCCGGGGCCGCCGCTTCCAGGGCCCGCTGGGGCTCCCGTTCGTTGGCACAAAAAAGGCCCACCAGCTCGTCGGTGGGCAGCTGGTCGAGCCGCTCGCTGAGCGGATTGGCCTGCTCGGTGAGCAGGTGGCCGCGATCTGGCCCGCTCACAGCAAGCCCTCCAGCTGGCGCCGGAAGTCTTCGAGACTGGGATCATCAGCGGAGCCCTCGCCATCGCGCTCCTGCTGCTCCTGCCAGTTGGTTACGTCCATGTTGCGCTCAGGCGGAGCGAGCAGCAGCCGGTCTTCGGCGCTCTGGGGCAGGAAGCCGGCGGGCACAAAGCGAGCCTCATAGCCCGCCTCGCCGCAGAAAAGCTCCATCTCTTCGCGGTCGAGGGATTCCACGGTGGGCACCGGGAAGTCCTGGGCTTCGAGCAGACCGGCGTAGCGCTCCGCATCGTCGCCGTCTTCAAACAGCAGCACCACCGTGCGGCCATTTAGCTCCAACGAATGGATGCCTTCCTGATCGGTTCCAGCATCGAACAGCAGCACATGCACCGGCATGGGTCGCGGCATAGGGCATTGACCAACTCAGTGTGTCACCGGTGCAGCCCCTCAGGGTCGTCGGCGAGCTCCTGCAGCCGTTTGTAGAGGGCAGCTTCAGCCTCACCCAGCTGCTCCGGCACCAGGATGCGCACCTCCACCAGCTGGTCGCCGCGCTGCTCACCCCACTCCTGGCCCCGCCCCCGCAACCGCAACATGCGGCCGCTGGAGGAGCCGGCCGGCACCCGCAACTTCACCGGCCCGCGCAGGGTGGGCACCACCACCTGGCAGCCCAGGGCCGCTTCCGCGGGGGTCAGTTCGAGGGGGTAGAGCACCCGCAGGCCATCGATGCGCAGGCCTTCTTCGGTGCGCACCCGCAGCTGCAGGAAATGGTCGCCGCCGCTGGGGGTCACCCCGGCCAGCCGCAGGCGCCAGCCATCACCGGCCAGTGGCGGGGTCCACACCTCCACCGCCGTGCCGTCAGCTAGCTCCAGCTCCAGCCGCTCCCCCTGAAGCGCCTGCTCGGGAGTGAGCTCCACCAGGCTCTCCTGGTCGCTGGAGGCCTGCACCGGCGGCGGCGGCGGCGGCGAGGCAGTCACCGATCCAGAGGCCGGACGCGGCTTTTGCGCAGGAGGCTCGGGCTCGGCGTCCCGGCGCGAGCGCTGACGCTCACCGAAGAGCGCCTCGAGGTATTCCTCGAAGTCTGGGAAACCGGCAGCAAAGGGATCCTCGGACTGCCGGTTTTGGCCGTCAGCGGGCTGGCCGGTCTCCCAGGCCTGGCGTCGCCGCGGATCCGAGAGCACCGCATAGGCCTCATTAACCAGCTTGAAGCGCTCCTCCGCCAACGGATCGTTGCCGTTGAGATCGGGGTGCCAGCGGCGGGCCTGGGCCCGGAAAGCCCGTTTGAGGTTGCTGGCATCGGCACCAGGCTCGAGGCCCAGCACCGACCAGTAGTCGGCCGGGGCGGCGGGGCTACGCGTCACCGGTAAGAACCATCTCCCCAGGGGTCTTCGTCGTTGCGGGGCCGGCGCTCGCGATAGGGATCCCGGTCATAGCGACTGGGGGGGGCGGCCCAGGGGTCGCTGCCCGGGCGGTTCCAGTCATCCCAGTCGTCATCGGCAAACAACTCATCTTTGAGCGAGCCCAAGGTGTTTTTGAGACCCTGCAGCGGCCCCTGCTCCGCCTTGCGCTCGCTCAGCAGGCGGCGGTTGAGACCAAACAGGGCCTCCTGCAGCTGGCTCACGGCCAGCTCCAGCTCCACCAGGTCGTTGGCGGCCAGCAGATCCTGCACATCGCGCAGGGCCATCTCCACGGAACGCTGCTGGCGCTCGGCGCCGTAGGGGCCCAATTCAAGCGAGGCGTCGCGCAGGCGGCGCTCTGCCTGGGCCACCAGGGTTTGGGCGCGATTGCGGCGATCGATCTCAGCCCGTTTGCGGCGATCTTCGCTGGATTTGAGCTCCGCCTCCTCGATCAACTTGGCGATCTCCTCCTCACTGAGGTTGGATCCCCCCTGAATGCTGACGCTCTGCTGGCGCCCGGTGGTGCGATCGGTGGCTGATACCTGCAGCAAACCATTGGCATCAATATCAAAAGACACCTGCACCTGGGGTACGCCCCGGGGCGCCGGCGGGATGCCAGACAGGCGAAAACGCCCCAGGCTCTTGTTATCGGCCGCCATCTGCCGCTCCCCTTGCAGCACATGGATCTCCACCGAGCTTTGGTTGGACTCGGAGGTGCTGAATAGGTCGCTTTTGCGCACCGGGATCGAGGTGTTGCGCGGAATCAGCACCTTCATCACGCCACCGATGGTTTCCAGGCCCAGCGAAAGCGGCGTGACGTCGTTGAGCATCAGATCGCGCAGCTCACCGGTGAGGATCCCCGCCTGCACCGCAGCACCGATCGCCACCACCTCATCTGGGTTCACCGACTGGCAGGGCTCCATGGGAATCAGGGTCCGCACCGTCTCCTGCACCATCGGCATGCGGGTGCAACCGCCCACCAGCACAACGTCGTCGATGTCTTCGGCTGCGAAGGCCGCATCGCGCAAGGCCCGCTGCACCGGCC
Source organism: Cyanobium sp. NIVA-CYA 375 (assembly GCF_056108345.1). Lineage (NCBI taxonomy): Bacteria > Bacillati > Cyanobacteriota > Cyanophyceae > Synechococcales > Prochlorococcaceae > Cyanobium > Cyanobium sp. NIVA-CYA 375. Next base: position 41,045 of record NZ_JBSYHW010000003.1, read on the forward strand.
GCAGCAGGCGATCGAGCAGATCGGGGCACAGGCCCTCAAATACCTGCCGCTCCAGGGTGGTTTCGATGTGCAGCGGCCCGTCGGGGCCGGTGGCGATGAAAGGCAGCGAAATCGGCGTGCTTTGGACGCCGCTGAGTTCGATCTTGGCCTTTTCCGCCGCCTCGGTGAGCCGTTGCAGGGCCTGGCGGTCGCGGCGCAGATCGATGGCGTGCTCCGCCAAAAAGGCAGCGGCCAGCCAGTCGACAATGCGCCGGTCCCAGTCGTTGCCTCCTAGCTGGGTGTCGCCGCTGGTGGCCTTGACATCAAACACGCCCTGGGCGATGCGCAGCACCGAGACATCGAAGGTGCCACCACCCAGGTCAAACACCAGCACCCGCTTGACGGTGCTGCGATCAAAGCCATAGGCCAGGGCTGCCGCCGTGGGCTCGTTGAGGATCCGCTCGACGCTGATGCCCGCCAGGCGGCCGGCATCGCGGGTGGCCTGGCGCTGGGCATCGTTGAAATAGGCGGGCACGGTAATAACCGCCGCCTCCACGGGCTCGCCCAGATACGTGGCGGCGTCATCGCAGAGCTTGCGCAGCACGCTGGCAACAAGTTCTTCGGGGGCGTACTGGCGCTCCGTGACCGGACACACCACGCGCACATTGCCCTGCTCGTTTGCCCGCACGCTGTAGGGCACCGAGAGGCTGCCCTCCTCCAGCTCGTCCCACTGACGGCCTACGAAGCGCTTGAGATTTGCAAAAGTATTGCGGGGGTTGAGCACCAGCTGACGCCTGGCCAGCTGGCCCACCAGCAACTCCTTATCCCGGCTGAAGCCCACCACCGAGGGGGTCGTGCGGCCGCCTTCGGCGCTGGCGATCACCTGGGGACGGCCGCCCTCAAGAACCGCCACTACTGAATTGGTAGTGCCCAGGTCGATACCAACTATCCGGGACATGGCACCCCACTACGTACAACCATGCACCTGGAAACCCGTCGACCCATTAAGAAGGCGGCTAAGCCCCGCGCTGTGGAGCCCCAAAACTACCCGGCCTCCAGACGTTAATCACTGCTTAAACGGCAACGTGGGCAGCGCTTCGTAGATTTAGAACGGATCGGCCGCCCAGCGCTGACCGATGCAAAGCCAGCCACCCCCATGCTGAAGGACTCCAGCCAAGCGGGCTCAGGCCCTGTGAATCCAAGCCTAAATTTGGCTGCTGACGCCTTCACCCTGCGTCGCCGCCCACCTTCGGAAAAGCTGCTCGATCTGGGCTTTCGCCAGCTAACCCTGGTACTTGCTTCAGCTGTAGCAATCGTGCTACTCGGCATTTTCCTCACCGTGTTCCAAGGAGCCCGGGAAGCGATTTCCGCCTTTGGCCTCAGCTTCCTCACCACCTCCAGCTGGGATCCAGTCAACGAGGACTACGGGGCCTTCATTGCCATCTACGGCACCCTGGTGACTTCGATCCTGTCGCTGGCTATTGCCATTCCCTTAGGTGTGGGCACAGCGATCTTCATCACCGAAGACCTGATCCCCAAACCCCTGCGGGAGGCGATTGGCCTGATGGTCGAATTGCTTGCCGCTATCCCCTCGGTGGTGTTGGGGCTTTGGGCCATCTTCGTGATGGAGCCAGCGATCCGCCCAGCCCTCAATTTGGTGCACAGCTTGTTGGGCTGGAGCCCTTTTTTCAACAGCGTGCCCCAGGGCCCTGGCATGGCCCCGGCCATCTTGATCCTGGTGGTGATGGTGCTACCGATCATCACGGCCATCGCCAGAGATGCTCTTAATCAGGTGCCGATTGAGCTGCGCCAGGGGGCCTACGGCGTAGGCACAACCCGTTGGGGGGCGATTTTCAGCGTGATCCTGCCCGCCGCAGTCTCTGCCATTACTGGCGGCGTGATGCTTGCCTTGGGCAGGGCCATGGGCGAAACCATGGCGGTCACCATGATTATCGGCAACGCCCTCAACTTTGATCTCTCCCTGCTGGCCCCCGGCAACACGATTGCCTCGATGCTTGCCAACCAGTTCGGCGAAGCCGATGGCATCCAGGTATCTGCCCTCATGTATGCCGCCTTGATCCTGATGCTGCTCACATTCGCGGTGAATGTGATCGCCCAGTGGCTCGTGCGTCGCCTCAGCCTGCGTTACTGATCACCACCATGGCGAACCCTTCTCCGCTCACCTACGACAACTCCGCCCTGTTTGACCGGCGGCCGTTGCATTTCGACCCGCGCCTGCGGCGCAACCGGCTCAATCTGCTGTTCACCAGCATCGCTGGCATGTTTGCTGCCATAGCGGTTTTGCCGCTGGTGCTGGTCCTATTTCACGTTTTGATGCAGGGCGGCAGCCTGATCAGCGCCAGCTTGTTCACCGAGCTGCCACCACCCCCCGGCCTAGAGGGAGGCGGTATCGGTAATGCCATCTTGGGCACCATATTGGTAACCCTGATCGCCTCCCTCATAGCTATCCCCGTGGGAGTAGGCGGCGGTATCTATCTCAGCGAATACTCCAGTCGCGGCTGGTTTGCCCAGTTCGTCAGCTTCGGCAACGATGTCTTAGCCGGGGTGCCATCAATCATCAGCGGCGTTTTCGTATACGGGATTGTCGTTTCCACTCGGGTGTTTTTCGACCAGAGCTACAGCGCCATGGCCGGCGGTATCGCCCTGGCTGTGTTGATGCTGCCGACCGTAATTAAAACCACCGATGAGGGGCTCAAGCTGGTACCCCAGGAGTTGCGCTGGGGTGCCTATGGCGTGGGTGCCTCAAAATTTTTGACCGTGATGCGGATCACCCTGCCATCGGCCTTCACACCGATCGCTACAGGCGTAGTGCTGGCTATTGCCAGGGCCGCCGGCGAAACGGCTCCCTTGATCTTCACGGCGCTTTTCTCACCCTTCTGGCAGGAAGGAGTGTTCAATCCGATCGCCACCATGTCGGTGCTGATCTTCAATTTCGCGATCATGCCCTATGAGGCCCAAAACGAACTCGCTTGGGCTGCCTCATTTGTGCTGGTGATGATGATCCTGGCCGCCAACCTGCTGGCCCGCTGGATCAGCCGAATGGCCAAAGTCTGAAGCCCAAACCTCCAGTTCTTCCCTTCCCCCATTCCCTCCAGAGCAATGACCAGCAGCCACTCCAGCCAAGTCGTCGACTCCAGCAAAGGAGATGCCTGCATGTCACTGCAGAACGTCACCATCTCCTACGGCAAGTTTGAGGCGGTGAAAAATGTATTCATGGATATCCCCCGCGGCCGGGTGACCGCCTTTATCGGACCTTCAGGCTGCGGTAAGTCGACCGTACTGCGGGGCTTGAATCGAATGAACGATCTGATTCCAGGTTGCAAACTTAAGGGCAGGGTGATTTTTGACGGCTACGACCTCTACGACCCCAAGGTGGATGCAGTCGAAGTGCGTCGGCGCATCGGCATGGTGTTTCAGAAGCCCAATCCCTTCCCCAAAACGATCTACGAAAACATCGCCTTCGGCGCCCGGATCAACGGCTTCAAGGGCGATATGGATGAGCTGGTGGAACGCTCCCTGCGCAAGGCTGCCGTTTGGGATGAGTGCAAGGACAAACTGCGGGAGAGCGGCCTTGCCCTATCGGGCGGCCAGCAGCAGCGCCTCTGCATCGCCCGCGCCATCGCCACCGAGCCTGAGGTGATCTTGATGGACGAACCCTGCTCAGCGCTGGATCCGATCTCCACACTGAAGATCGAAGAAACAATGCATGAGCTGAAGCGCAGCTACACAATCGTCATCGTGACCCACAACATGCAGCAAGCCGTACGTGTGGCCGATCAAACCGCCTTCTTCAATGCTGAAGCTGTCGAAGGCGGCACCGGCAAGGTGGGTTACCTGGTGGAGTTCAACGACACAGAACGGATCTTTAATGCTCCTGGCCAGCAGGCAACTCAGGACTACGTGAGCGGCCGCTTCGGCTGATACCTACAACAATATAAATTTATATTCAAAGCAACCATCTGGCAGGTTGGAAGATTGAATGACTAGCTCCCTGCAGGTCATGAAAAAGCCGGCCGCAAGGCCGGCTTTATAACGGAGAGGGAGGGATTCGAACCCTCGATAAAGTTGCCCCTATACAGCATTTCCAGTGCTGCGCCTTCGACCACTCGGCCACCTCTCCAGGGGCAAAATGGGGCAACCAGATGGCAATGTAGCAGCATGACTCTCACCCATCCGATCACGGTTCACTGGCGCCAAACCGGCCAGGTGATTCGCCACGACGTTCCTGAAGGGGAGTACATCCTGCGCAGCTTTGAGCAGCAGGGAGACCCCCTGCCTTTTAGTTGCCGCAACGGCTGCTGCACCGCCTGCGCCGTGCGGGTGCTCAACGGTGAAATCGATCAGCGCGAGGCCCTCGGCCTCTCCCGGGAGCTGCGCCAGCGTGGCTATGGACTGCTGTGTGTGGCCCGGGCCATCGGCCCTCTGGAGGTGGAAACCCAGAACGAAGACGAGGTCTACGACCTGCAATTCGGGCGCCATTTTGGCCGCGGCAAGGTGCGCTCCGCCCTGCCCCTGGAGGAGGAATGAAAGCAACCAGCACCACGGCCTACGAGCAATCGGGCCTGAGCAACGGCGAGCTCGAACGCCTGGCGGCGGTGGCGCGTCTGGCGGCGGAGGCCGGTGGCAACCAGCTGCGCCAGCACTTCGGTCGCCTGCAGCAGGTGCGAGAGAAAGGGCGCTCTGGAGACCTGGTAACCGAGGCAGATCACGCCGCTGAAGCGGCGGTTTTAGCGCTGCTCGAGGCCAAAACCCCAGAGATTGGCGTTCTGGCGGAAGAGAGCGGACGCCGCTCCAAGCCCGGCGATCTGGAGTGGTGCGTCGATCCCCTTGATGGCACCACCAACTACGCCCATAGCTACCCGTTGTTTGGCACCTCGGTGGGCCTGTGCTGGCGGGGCGAGCCCCTACTCGGCGCCCTAGCCGCTCCCGGCCTGGAGCAGCTCTACTGGGCCGCCCCCGGCCTGGGCTCCTGGTGCAATGGCAGCAGGTTGGCCGTTAGTAACTGCCCCAGTCTCGGGCAGGCCCTGCTGGTGACCGGCTTTGCCTACGACCGCCGCAGCCGACTCGACAACAACTACGCCGAATTCGCCTGGTTTACCCACCGCAGCCAGGGCGTGCGCCGCGGCGGCTCGGTGGCCCTGGATCTGGCCTTCGTGGCCGCCGGCAAGCTCGATGGCATCTGGGAGCGGGGCCTATCGCCCTGGGATCTGGCCGCCGGAGTGGTGCTTGTGGAGCAAGCCGGCGGTGTGGTGAGCGCCTATGACGGCTCTAATTTTGAGCTCGACTCGGGGCGGATCCTGGCCTGTGGAGCGACCCTGCAACCAGCCCTGATCGAGGGCCTGGCGTCCTGCCGCCCCCTGGCCGGCGCCAGCTATGGCGCCCCCGAACTCGACTCGCCCTAAACCGATCCATAGGATCAGCCCATCCCTCCCGCCGCCAACGCCGCAATGGCCCTGCAACCCGCCGCTGGCGTTCGGGATCTCAACCCTCGCGAGGTTGAGGGCAACCGGCGCATCGCCGATCAACTAGCAGCTGTGTATCGGCTCTGGGGCTACCAGGAGGTGGCACCGCCCAGCTTTGAGCGGCTCGACACCCTGGAAGCCGGCGGTGGCATCGACGGCCGCGAGCTGGTGAGGCTGGCAAGCGATGAACCCCTGGGGCTACGGCCGGAGCTGACCGCCTCAATCGCCCGCGCCGCCAGCACCCGCCTGGCCGAGCGCCCCCGCCCCCTGCGGCTCTGGGCCATGGGCAGCACCTTCCGCAGCTCCACGGCTGCAGGCGGCTCCCAACGGCTGCATGAGCAGTTGCAGAGCGGTGTGGAGCTGCTCGGGGCCCAAACCGCCGCCGCCGATGGGGAGCTGATGCGGCTGCTGCTTGCCGCCGTCGGTGCTCTAGGGCTGCAGGCCCATCACCAACCCCGCTTGCTGGTGGGTCACCACGGGGTGCTCAACGCCCTGCTGCGCCAGCTGCCCGAGCAGCAGCAAGGCGCGGCCCGCGCCGCCCTCACCAACTTCGATCCCCTAGCTCTGGCCCAACTGGCCCTCCCCGATTCTGATCGGCAGCGACTTGGCAACCTGATGGGCCTGCGCGGCGAGCCAGCCAAGGTGCTTTATCAACTGGAGCAATGGCTGGGCCCCATACCCCTGCTAACGGAGCTGGGCGAGACCCTGGCAGCGGTGGCACCGGCCGCAGTGCGCCTGGGGGTGCAGTTGCAGCTCGACCCGAGCTTCCAGCCCCACTTCGCCCTCTATGACGGCCTGGTGCTGAAGCTGGTCTGCCAGGGGCAGGAGGTGCCGGTGGAGATTGCCAGCGGCGGTCGTTACGACGCCCTGGTGGGGCGCTTTTGCCCGGAGCCAGCCGAGGCCGCTGGCGTGGGCTTTGGCTTCGATGTGGGAGCGGTGCGGGAGCTGGTGGCGCCAGCGCTGGAAAGCCGCTTGCCGGTGCTGGTGGCCTATGGCTGCCCCCAACACCTGGCTGCAGCCCTCGATCACCTCGAAGCCCTGCACCAGATGGGCATCTGCGCCGAACTGCTCAGCGGGGCCTGCGCCAATCAAGCTGAAGCTGAGGCCTTAGGCGAAGCCCGCGGCTGCGGCCGTACCGTTTGGATCGCTGTTTAGGATTCGTCAATGGCACACACGATCGTTACCAACGTCTGCGAAGGCGTAGCCGATTGCGTGGATGCCTGCCCCGTGGCTTGCATCAACCCTGGCCAAGGTGCCAACAGCAAGGGCACCAACTTTTACTGGATCGACTTCGACACCTGTATTGACTGCGGCATCTGCCTGCAGGTATGTCCCGTGCAGGGAGCCATCCTTGCCGAAGAAAAGCCGGAGCTGCAGCAGGCGGGCTGAGCGGGGCAGGAGGGAGGAGAGAGGAGAGAGGCTGTGCGGTTCATCACTTAGCTAAGCTAAGACTTAGCTAAGTCTGAGTTCGGAGACCCCTCCCCCAGAGCCCTTGAGCCGGCAGGCCCAAGCTCCGTAAGGTTTGGCCCAACGACAAAAACGCTTGCCATGACGGTGCTGGAACAGGGCCAGATTCAGATCCACACCGAAAATATCTTCCCGATTATCAAAAAGGCCGTCTACAGCGGCCATGAGGTGTTCCTGCGGGAGCTGGTGAGCAATGGCGTGGATGCCATCAGCAAACGGCGCATGGCGGCGATGGCTGGCGACTGCAGTGAAGGTCCAGAAGCCAAGATTTCGATCCGCATCGACCGCGAGGCCAAAACCCTCACCATCTCCGACAACGGCATCGGCATGAATGTCGATGAGGTGAAGCGCTACATCAACCAGGTGGCCTTTTCCAGCGCCGAAGACTTCCTCGAAAAATACAAGCAAGAAAACGACGCGATCATCGGTCACTTCGGCTTGGGCTTCTACTCCAGCTTCATGGTGGCCAAGCAGGTGGAGCTGGTCAGCCTCTCGGCCAGTGCTGGCGCTGAGGCGGTGCGCTGGAGCTGTGATGGCTCCCCCAACTTCAGCCTTGAGCAAGCCGAGCGCAGCGAGCCCGGCACCGACGTGATCCTGCACCTGATGGAGGAGGAGCTCGAATACATCGAGCCCGCCCGCATCCGCACCTTAATAACCACCTACTGCGACTTCCTGCCGGTGGAAGTGCAGCTGGAAGGCGAAACCGTTAATAAGCGCGAGGCGCCTTGGCGCAAGAGCCCCAGGGATCTCACAGACAACGACTACATCGAGCTCTACCGCTACCTCTACCCCTTCCAGGGCGACCCCCTGCTGTGGGTGCACCTCAACACCGACTATCCCTACAACCTGCAGGGCATCCTGTTCTTCCCCAAATCGAGCGGCCGGGCCGACTGGGAGAAGGGCGAGATCAAGCTCTACTGCAACAACGTGTTCGTGAGCGATTCGATCAAGGAGGTGGTGCCCCGCTACCTGCTGCCCTTGCGCGGCGTGATCGATTCACCCGACATCCCCTTGAACGTGAGCCGCTCCGCCCTGCAAACCGACCGGCGGGTGCGCTCGATCGGTGGCTTCGTGGCAAAGAAGGTGGGCGACAGGCTCAAGGAGCTCTATCGCGACGACCCCAAGCGCTACGCCGAAAGCTGGGAGTCGCTTGCCCCCTTCATCAAGATCGGCGCCATGGAGGATGAAAAATTTGCCGACCAGGTGGCCGATCTGGTGCTGTTTGGCACAAGTGCCTCGGCCATGGAGCAGGAGCCTGGCGAGGGCGAGAGCATTGACCCCATCCCCGGCGAAAACGGCAAGGCTTACACCACCCTGGCCTGCTACCGCACCCGCCTGGCTGCCGCCAACGACAAGCGCATCCTATACTGCACCGATGAGGCCGGCCAGGCCGGTGCTCTGGCCCTGTGGAAGAGCCAGGGGGCTGAAGTGCTGCTGGCCGATACCTTCATCGACACCCAGTTCATTCCCTGGCTCGAATATCGCCACGAGGAGCTGAAGTTTCAGCGAGTTGACAGCGAACTGGATGAATCGCTGCAGGAGAAAGAAAGTGAGATCAGTGACGCAGACGGCAAGGACAATTCCGAAAAACTGCGCGATCTATTCAAAGGTGCTCTGGCCAACGACAAGGTGACCATTCAGGTGCAGGCCCTCAAGGGTGACAATGCCCCCGCCGCCCTGATCCTGCTGCCAGAGCAGATGCGCCGCCTCAACGACATGGGCGCCCTGATGGAGCAGCGCCTGCCGGGCCTGCCCGATCACCATGTGCTGCTGGTGAATCGCAAACACAAGCTGGTCGAAGGTCTGCTCAAACTCTCTGCCGGTTCGGTGATCACAACCGGTGCCAGTGGCGGCAGCTCCCCCAGCCAGCAGCTGGCCGATGATCTTGGCCGCCACGTATACGAATTGGCGCGTCTAGCGGTGGGTGGCCTGGAACCCAACGAGCTGGCCGGCTTCCAGCAGCGCAGCGCCGATTTGATGGGCAAGCTGATGGAGCGGGGGCTCTAGTCGCCATCCCAGCAGCTGACCCTCACCCCCACTTGATACAGTGGGAGCTTGGGCTTTTGCCCTGTAAGTCGTTTTGGAAGTGGTTCATGTCCCGGGTCTGCCAGCTCACAGGCAAGCGCGCCAACAACGGCATGGCCGTCTCGCACTCGCACGTGCGCACCAAAAAGCTCCAGCAGGTCAACCTGCAGTCGCGCCGTCTGTGGTGGGCTGAAGGCAACCGGTTCGTCAAGTTGCGCGTCTCCACCCGCGCTCTGAAAACCATCCAGAAGAAGGGTCTGGGCGCTTACGCCAAAGAGTTGGGCGTAAACCTGGCAAAAGTCTGAGGCTGCCATGCGGCGTCGGGCACTCCTGCAGGGCCTAGCTGCTCTTTTGCCAGCAGCAGCGGGTGCAACAGGTCTGCTGGCAGCTAGCCGGCGGGCTTTTGCTTTGGGCGGCACCCTGCCTGCCCTAAATCAAGCTGCCCCAGCTTTCGACCTGGCTGGCATTGCTCCAGCTGCCGGTGGTGAGGCTGTAGCAACACGACTAAACCTGGCCGATTTCCAGGGCAAATGGTTGGTGCTCTATTTCTATCCGCGTGATTTCACCGGTGGCTGCACCATTGAGGCTCGTGGTTTTCAAAAAGACCTGGCCAGCTTCCGTGCCGCCAATGCGGTAGTGGTGGGGGTGAGCGCCGACGATGCCGAATCCCACGCCGATTTCTGCAGCAGCGAGGGACTGGCCTTTCCCTTGCTGTCTGATCCGGCTGGCACGGTGAGCCGCGCCTACGGCAGCTGGATCGCACCTTTCTCCCAGCGCCACACCTTCCTGATCGACCCCTCCGGGGTATTGCGCTCCACTTGGGTGGCGGTGCGTCCCAGCGGCCACGCCACTGAAGTGCTTAGCGCTTTGCAGCAGTTTCAAGCCAGCTGATCAGGAGCTGGCCCCACTAGCAACGGGGCGCACTTGCGTCCAGAGAAGCGAGAACAGCCCAGTGCACTTCGCTCTGCTGACGCAGCGCCAGTAACCTTGAAGTGGGCTGCGGGGTGTCGAGCGCCCTATCCCAGCTGGCCAGCAGCCCAGGGGCAGGTGCATTATCCAAATTTTGACAGGAGCAGCCCAGGTTGGCGGCGGCGGCGGCCACCTTGGGGTCGTAGCTGAGGGCGGCGCAGGGCGCACCGGAGAGGGCTGCCAGGATCAGGCCGTGCAGCCGCATCGCCAGCACTAAGCCAGCGCCGCTGCATATGGCCATCGCCTCCTGGGGCCGCTCAGCCAGCACCTCCCGACTGCGGGCTGCCAGTCCTGGCGGCAGCAGCTGCTCGCGACGCAGCTGCTCCAGTAGGCCCCGGTCCTGGTTGGCGTGGAAGGGCAGCCAGATCACCTCCCGGTCGTGGCTGGTCGCCAACTGATCAAGGGCTGCCAAATAGGGCTTCCAGGCAGAACCCTGCAGCTGGCGGGTGGGGCGGAAGCAAAGCACCAGGGGGCCACCGCTACCGCGCCATTGCAGGGGTGGCAGCGCCCACACTGGGTCGCTGCCCACCGCGCCCTCACGCCCGAGGCTCCTGGCCAGCGCCGCCGACTCCGGGTCACGCCAGCTCAGCGCCGTGGCCAAACCCAGTAGGCGGCCCACCAGCAAGCGGCTGCGCCGCCTTCGCAAAGGACCAAGGCCCTGGCCCCAAAGCAACACAGGCTTGCCCTGCAAGCGAGCGAACCCAATCAGGGCTGCGTAATAGAGCAGGCTCTTGAAACTGGTGGAGTCCTGCAGCAAGCTGCCGCCGCCAAGCACCAATGCATCGCACTGTCGCAGAGCCTTGAGCACCAGAGGCAGGCTGCGGCGCTGCACGGTTTCAACGCCAAAGCGCTGCCGCACCAAGGCACAGTCGTGGGCAGTAACCGTGGCGAGGCAGCCCGCCGGCAACTGGGCCAGCAACACTTCCAGCAGGGCATCGTCGCCCAGGTTGTGTTCGCCGTAATAGCCGCAGAGCAGCGGCCGCCTCGCTGACTGATCAGTCTTCGCCGGCGTGATCACGCGCACCTGAGCCAGGTATTAGGCGCTCAGCTTCTCACCCTGCCAAAATTGGCCGATGCACGCCCTTTCCCTACCCACCTGGTGGATTCATGTCACCTCGGTGCTCGAGTGGGTGGTGGCGATGGTGGCCGTGCAGCGCCTAGGTGTGGCGCGCCGGGAGGGTGGTTGGCGTTGGTTGAGCCTGGCGATGCTGCCCGCCCTGGTGAGCGCCATGGCTGCCTGCACCTGGCATCTGTTTGACAACAGCCCAAACCTGCAAGGCCTGGTGGTGTTCCAGGCAGGCCTCACCACCATCGGCAACGCCGCCCTGGCCCTAGCAGCCTGGAACCTGCTACGCCAGCAGCGCCAGGCGGCGCCATGAACGGCCCCCTCGGCTGGCTAGCCGCCATCGACCCCACGCCTTTGTTTGTGCTGTCGCTACTCCCCTATCTGGCCTTCCTTTGGTGGGCAGGGCGGATTGAGGGGTTCCCCAAACTGGCCCTGCGGGGTTTCCAATTCACCCTGGTGTTTGTGGCCGTCACAATTGCCGCCGCCATCGTGGCCCAGCTGCGCTACGGCGAGCTGCTGGCCAATGTGGATCCCCTGCATGGGGGAGCTGAATCGCTGCTCACCATCTCCAACCTGCTGGTGGTGCTCGGCTTCAGCGGCATCGGCGCCGTAATCACGGCCCAACCGCCCCGATCCTGATGCTCTGGCTCCTGGCGATCGCCGTCGGCCTGGCCGCTGGACCCAGCCAGGCTGCACCAATATTGAGAGTTGGTGTAGCCGATGGCTCCCAGCCCTGCTCCTACCGCGAGCGGGGCAGCTGGAGCGGCATGGCCGTGGAACTTTGGCAACAGGTCGCCGACCAGGAGAAGATCCCCTATGTGCTAGTGCCAGCTGAAAACACAACCAAGCTGCTGGCAGCCACCAAGCGCAACGAACTGGACGTCGCGATCGGCTGCATCACCATCTCGCCAGAACGCATCCGCCAGAACCGCTTCAGCCTGCCTTTTCAGGAATCGGGCTTGGGGGTGATGGTCAAGCGCAACCAGCTGGAGCTCGGCAGCTCCCTTCTGCGCGCCCTGCTGGCTCCTGATCTGATCCGGCTGCTGCTGGCCTACGTGCTGCTGATAGGCCTGTTGAGCGTGGCTGTCTGGAAGGTGGAGCGCAACGGCAGTAAGCCCAGCAGCTGGGAGGTTGGGCCGCGTCGCGCCTTCGCCCTGATCTTTCAGGTGCTAGCCACCGGCCCTGGCACAAACACCGTGGTTGTTAGTTCACGGGGCCACACCTTGGTGTTCCTGGCCTACTTGGTGCGCATCATCACGGCCTCGCTGCTGGTCAGCTACGTCACCTTGAACGTTGTGCGTGGCAACCAGGAGTTGGCCAGCCACAACATCCGCAGCCTCAACGATTTGGCCGGCCAGCGGGTCGCCGTGCGGCGCGGCACCATCAGCGAAGAGCTGCTTCTCAGGCTCAATGCCTCGGGACTGCAACCGCCGATCCAGCTGCGAGAGCTTGATCAGGTGATTCGCGCCGACAGCCTGCTGGCGGCTGATGCCGTAGATGCGGTGCTCGCCGACGACATCCAGCTCGACTTTTTGCTGCAGCAACTGCCCCACAAGCGCTATGGGCTAGCGCTGCGCAACCTCAACCCCCAATCCCAGGCCTTCGCCCTCTCACCAGGCAGCAGCGAAGAACTGGAACTCCGCATCAATGAAGCGCTGGGGAGGCTTAAGCGCGATGGCGTCGTCACCCGGCTGCGCCAGCAGGCAATGAACAAGTCTTAAGCCGGGCGATCCATGGGCGGTGCTGCCCGGAGGATGGGGCGTTGGCACCTGCTCCATGATCGCTCCCCTCCTGGCCCTCGCCCCCGCCTCCATCACCTGGTCACCCAAGGTGGCGTTGGTGATGATTGTCTGCAACGTGATCGCCATCGCCATTGGCAAGGCCACGATCCAACATCAAAACGTTGGTCTCAAGCTGCCTAGCGCCGGCCTATTTGGCGGCTTCAGCCACGGCGCCATGCTCGGCACCATGAGCCTCGGTCACATCCTCGGCATGGGCGCCATCCTTGGCCTGGCCTCCCGCGGCGTGGTTTGAGCCCATAGCGCTCAAAGCGGTAGTCAAACCGGGCGCGCTCAGACGGCAACGGGCGCTGCCGGCGCCCGGAGACCGCTCTGCAGAGCCGAGCCGAAACGGGCTATGATCCGCTCGGCCATCTGGGGCGGGGTAAGACCGAGGCTCAGCTTGCTCTGCTCCGGGCTGGCATGGTCGACCAGTTGGTCCGGAATGCCAATGCGCAACACGGGCACCAGCACGTTGTGGTCGCTGAGGGTTTCCACCACCGCAGCGCCAAAACCGCCAGCCAAGGCACCCTCTTCCATGGTCACAACCCGGCCGATGCGCTTTGCCAGCGGCAGGATCAGCGCTTCATCTAGGGGGCGTAAAAAGCGGCCATTGATGACCGCGGCCCGCACGCCCTTTTCCTGCAGCAGGCCGGCCGTAGCCAGCGCCGGAGCCACCATGGCGCCGTAGGCCACGATCAGCAGATCATCGCCATCGGTGATTAGCTCGCCACGGCCGATCTCCAAGGGCTCAAAACCCTCCTCCGCCAAGGGCACTCCTTCGCCTTCGCCGCGGGGAATGCGAATGGCACAGGGGCCGCTGTGGTGAATCGATGTCACCAGCATGCGCTGCAACTCAGCCTCATCCTTAGGTGCCATCACCGTGAAGTTGGGGACGGCCCGCAAGTAGCTGATGTCATATTGGCCCTGGTGGGTAGGGCCATCGGCGCCAACGATGCCAGCCCGATCCATCACAAAGGTGACCGGTAGGTTCTGGATGCCGACGTCATGGATCAGCTGGTCGAAAGCGCGCTGCAGGAAGGTGCTGTAGACAGCCACCACGGGCTTGAGGCCCTCACAGGCCATGCCGGCAGCCATGGTCACGGCGTGCTGCTCAGCAATGCCCACATCGAAATACTGATCCGGCAGGGCCTTCTCCAGCAGGTCGAGGCCGGTTCCGGTAGCCATGGCGGCGGTGATGCCCACCACGGTTGGATCCTGCTCGCAGAGTTTCACCAGCGTCTGGCCAAACACCTTGCTGTAGCTGGGTGGTTTGGGCTTGCTCGAGGGATAGGCCTTACCGGTGGCCAGGTCGAAGGCGCTCTGGGCGTGATAGCCCACCTGATCTGCCTCGGCGTAGGCATAGCCCTTGCCCTTGGTGGTGGCCACGTGCACGAGCACGGGCCCCTCGGTGCGGTGCGCCTGCTCAAAGGTGCGCACCATGCCGGCGATGTCGTGGCCATCGATCGGGCCGATGTAGGTGAAGCCCAGCTCCTCAAACACCGCACCCACCTTGGGCACCGCCAAACGCTTCATGCTCTCTTTGAGAGTTTTGAGCTCGTTGGGCAGCTCACCGTGCAGGAAGGGCAGGTGCTTGATCGCTTCCTCGGCATTGCCCTGCAGAAATTGCAGGGGTGGGCTCAGCCGCATGCGGTTGAGGTAGGTGGAAAGGGCCCCCACCGGCGGGCTGATCGACATGTCGTTGTCGTTAAGCACCACGACCAGCTTGGTTTTCGGCAGGTGGCCGGCGTGGTTGATCGCCTCTAGCGCCATGCCACCGGTGAGGGCGCCATCGCCGATCACCGCCACACATTTGAAGTCTTCGCCGCGGCGATCGCGGGCCAGGGCCATGCCTAGGGCCGCCGAAATCGAGGTGCTGGCGTGGCCGGCACCGAAATGGTCGAAGCGGCTCTCGCTGCGCTTGAGGTAGCCAGCCACGCCATTTTTCTGACGCAAACTATCAAAATTCTTGTAGCGGCCCGTTATCAACTTGTGGGGGTAGGCCTGGTGACCCACGTCCCACACCACCTTGTCGTGATCGAGATCGAGGGTTTGGTAAAGGGCGAGGGTCAGTTCGACAACTCCCAAGCCCGGACCCAGGTGACCGCCGCTCGTGCTCACCACCTCCAGATGGCGCTCACGAATCTGGCGGGCAATGGCTTCAAGCTCAGCCGTGCTCAGGCCGTGCAGCTGATTCGGATGACTCAGCTCGCTGAGATGCATGCACAACCCTTGAGGTGAGGTGCAATCTAGGCCTTGGCTTCGGCCCAGGGGTGCGAATTGCGACACTGGTGGGATGAGCGAGGCCCCTGAGAGCTATCTGCAACGGATTCTGCGGGCGCGGGTCTACGACGTGGCCATTGAGTCGCCGCTGGATCCGGCGCCGAATCTCTCGGCGCGCCTGCACAACCGGGTGCTGCTGAAGCGTGAAGACCTGCAGCCGGTGTTCAGCTTCAAGCTGCGCGGCGCCTACAACAAAATGGCCGGCCTCTCGCCTGCCGAGCTAGAGCGGGGCGTGATCGCCGCCAGCGCCGGCAACCATGCCCAGGGAGTGGCGCTAGCCGCCCAGAAGTTGGGCTGTAGGGCCGTGATTGTGATGCCTGTCACCACACCGGAGATGAAGGTGAAAGCGGTGGCAGCCCGGGGCGCTGAGCTGGTGCTGCACGGCGACAACTACGACGCCGCCTGCACGGAAGCCACGCGCCTGGGCCTTGAACGGGGGCTCAGCTTCATCCATCCCTTTGACGATCCCGATGTGATCGCCGGTCAAGGCACGATCGGGTTGGAGATTCTGCGCCAGTGCTCCTCGCCGCCAGACGTTATTTATGTGGCCGTAGGCGGTGGCGGCTTAATCGCCGGCATCGGCGCCTACGTCAAAACCCTCTGGCCCCAAGTCCAGATCGTTGGCGTTGAGCCGGTGGACGCTGATGCCATGACCCGCTCCCTAGCCGCCGGGGAGCGGGTGCAGCTTGAGCAGGTGGGCCTTTTCGCCGATGGCGTGGCGGTGCGCCGCGTCGGCGAACTCACTTTTGAATTGGCAAAGCAAACGGTGGATCGCATGGTGACCGTCGACACCGACGCCATCTGCGCAGCCATCAAGGACGTGTTCGAAGAAACCCGCTCGATCCTGGAGCCAGCCGGAGCCCTGGCCGTAGCGGGCATGAAGCGCGATGTGATGCAACAGGGCTTGCACGGCCAAACCTTGGTGGCGGTGGCCTGCGGCGCCAACATGAACTTCGACCGGCTGCGCTTCGTGGCCGAGCGCACCGAGATAGGCGAAGACCGCGAAGCGATGCTGGCGGTGGAAATCCCCGAGCAGACCGGCAGCCTGCGGCGCTTCTGTGGCGTGCTGGGCCAGCGCAACCTCAGCGAGTTCAGCTACCGGCTGGCCGATCCCAGGGTTGCCCACATTTTTGTGGGGGTGCAGACCAGTGGCGCGGCCGACGAGCAGCAACTGATCAACGACGTGCAGAACGCCGGCTTCCCCTGCCTCGACCTATCCAACAACGAGCTGGCCAAGCTGCACCTGCGCCACATGGTGGGCGGCCGGCTGCCCGCCAGTGCTGGCGCGGCGCTCGAGCAGGGCGAGGAGCTGCTCTACCGCTTCGAGTTTCCGGAAAAGCCCGGCGCCCTGATGGCTTTCGTGAACGCCCTACACGCCAACTGGAACATCAGCATTTTTCACTACCGCAACCACGGCGCCGACGTGGGGCGGATCGTGGTAGGTGTGCAGGTGCCTCAAGCCGATAGACCCGCCTGGCAGGAGTTCCTCGATGGCCTGGGCTATCGACACTGGGACGAGTCCGCCAACACCGCCTACAAGCTGTTTTTGGGACCCAGCTCCGCACCCCTGCCAGCCCTGGCATGAGCCCAAAAAGCTGCAGTAACCTGAATCCATGCAAAGCAAGTCGCTGAAGCAGGGCAGTGCAGCGGCTGAAGCGATCCAGGCCCTATCCCTGCCCGCCCGCATTGAAGCAATTCTCTATCTGAAGGGCCGGCCGCTCAGCCTCGCTGAGCTGGCTGAGATTGCTGCCGTCAGCCGAGAGGAGGCGGAGCTTGGCCTGATCACCCTGATCACCGATTACGCCCACCGGGATACGGCCCTGGAAGTGTGCCAGGAGGGCAACCGCTACAGCCTGCAGCTGCGTGATGGCCTGGGCGATTTGGTGCAAAACCTGCTGCCGGTGGATTTATCCACCGCCGCCCTGCGCACCCTGGCAACGATTGCCCTCAAAAAGCGGATCTTGCAATCGGATCTGGTGGAGCTGCGCGGCTCCGGCGCCTACGACCACATCAAGGAGCTGCTCGCCCAAAACTTCATCGAGCGCAAGCGCCAAAGCGAGGGCCGCTCCTACTGGCTCACCCTCAGCGAGAAGTTCCATCGCACCTTCGCCATCAAGGCTGAGGCTGACCTATGGAAGCAGGCTGCCTAGAGTTGCACTACTAACAAATTTCCATGGACGCCCTGAGTTTCCTGCTGCAGGTTCTGGCCCAGACCCTGAGCATCTACACCCTGGTGTTACTGGTGCGGGTGTTGCTGAGCTGGTTTCCCAACCTCGACTGGGGCAACCCCGTGCTTTCGACGGTGAGCTCGATCACCGATCCCTACCTGAACGCCTTCCGCGGCCTGATTCCGCCCCTAGGCGGCCTCGACCTCTCGGCGATTGTGGCTTTCCTGGCCCTGCAGTTGGTGCAGAGCCTGCTCCAAGGCGCAAGCGTTTCTGTATTGGGAGCCGGCTACTGATCGGCCAGGGCTTGTTCAAGGGGCAGCAACTCGTCATCGGCGCCGGCACGAGTGCGCACCGGTGCGCTGAAACCCCTCGCCTTGACATTGCGGAAGCTGAGCGGACCAGGGGTGCCAGCAGGCACCGATAGGCGCAGGGCAAAGGCGGAAGTGCCGGGCGGAACATCACCGATCGAGCCCACCCGGGTGCGGTTTTGCAGCACTGGCTCACCACTTGAATCAACGATCAAGGCAAAAACGTCGGTGTCAACAACGGCCTTGCGGCCAGGATTCAGCACATTGCCGCGCAGGGCATAGCAGCTGGCGCCAGCCGGGCGCCGCAATTCCGGTTGGGCGCCGATGTCCTCAGCCGGGCAGGGCTCGATACTCAGCTCCGAAACCTGCAACTCAGCCGCCCAGGTAGGGGAGGGCAGCAGCAGCAGCGCGGCAAGCGCTAGAAGCGCTAACAGCCGCCCCAGCCACTGTTCAAGTGCACGCCTTTGCCTGATCACCGCCTGTCTCCACTGCCTCCGATCACGTTACGGGCGGCGCGGCTGGCCAATTTGTCTAGGTTGGTCTGGGCAATTTGCTCTAGCTCCAGGCCGAGTTCGCTAGCCAGCTGGGCCACATACCAGAGCACATCGCCTAGCTCCAGCTGCAAATCTGCAATCACCTCTGGCGAGAAGCTTCCCTGCCGGTCGCGCAACACCTTTTTGACCTTATCGGCCACCTCGCCAGCCTCACCGCACAGGCCCAAGGTGGGATAAATGGGGTTGGCGCCGACATCGGGGTAGTGGGCCGTGGCGCGGCAACGCTCCTGATAAAGCTGAAAATCCAACTTAAACAGCCCAATGCAGGCCTGGATGGTAGTTTCCAGATGTCTGTTGGCGTTTACATGCCCCAGCCCGATCTCATGCGTCGCACCAAGATCGTGGCCACGATCGGGCCTGCCACGGAATCCGCTGAACGTCTACGCGAATTAGTGGCCGCCGGCGCCACAACTTTCCGACTTAATTTTTCTCACGGCGACCACAGCGAGCATGCGGCTCGCATCGCCACGATTCGGCAGGTTTCAGCGGAATTGGGCATTGAGCTGGGCATCCTTCAAGACCTGCAAGGTCCCAAAATCCGCCTAGGCAGATTTGCTGCTGGGCCGATCACCCTGGCCAAGGGCGATCCGTTCACCCTCACCTCCCGGGATGTGGCCTGCAATAAGCAGATCGCCACCGTCACCTACGCAGGCTTGGCCGATGAGGTGGTGCCAGGCAGCCGCATCCTGCTGGATGACGGCCGGGTGGAAATGCTTGTTGACAGCGTCGACAAACCCGAGCAAACCCTTTTCTGCAGTGTCACCGTTGGCGGTGTGCTCTCCAACAACAAGGGCGTCAATTTCCCGGATGTGCAGCTCTCCATTCGGGCTCTCACAGAGAAAGACCGCATAGATCTGGCCTTTGGGCTGCAGCAGGGGGTCGACTGGGTGGCGCTCAGCTTTGTGCGCAACCCCTCGGATATGCGCGAGATCCGCGAACTGATCCGCAGTCACGGCCACAACACCCCCGTAGTGGCGAAGATCGAGAAATTTGAGGCCATCGACCAAATCGATGACATCCTGCCCCTCTGCGACGGGGTGATGGTGGCTCGGGGCGACCTCGGCGTTGAGATGCCCGCCGAAGAAGTGCCCCTGTTGCAAAAGGAGCTGATTCGCAAAGCCAACAGCCTCGGCATCCCGGTGATCACCGCCACCCAGATGCTCGATTCAATGGTGAGCTGCCCCAGGCCCACCCGGGCCGAAGTTAGTGACGTAGCCAACGCAATTCTTGACGGCACCGACGCCGTGATGCTCTCAAACGAAAGCGCGGTAGGGGATTTCCCCGTTGAAGCGGTGTCCACCATGGCCACCATTGCCAAACGAATCGAGCGGGATTACCCCCACCGGGTGCACGACAGCCACATGGCTACCACAATCCCCAACGCCATCTGCCAGGCGGTAAGCAGCATTGCTCGCCAGCTGAATGCGGCCGCAATCCTGCCACTCACCAAGGGGGGCTCCACGGCTCGCAACGTCAGCAAGTTCCGCCCCAGCACCCCAATTCTGGCGATCACCAGTGAGGTGAGTGTGGCCCGGCAGCTGCAGCTTTGCTGGGGTGTCAACCCTCTAGTGGTGGAAGAGCAGAGCTCCTCCACCAGCACCTTCAGCCTGGCCATGGGCAAGGCTCGCGAGCTGGGCTTTCTTCGCGATGGCGATCTAGTCGTCCAAACCGCCGGCACCCTTTCGGGCATCAGCGGCTCCACCGACTTCATCAAGGTGGGCATCGTCTCTGCCGTGCTCTCTAAAGGCACGGGCGTCGGCACTGGATCGGTGAGCGGTCGGGTTCGTTTGGTTGACAGCCCAGAGGCTGCAAAGGCTATCCAATCCGGCGAAATCCTGGTGGTGCATCAAACCAATGACGATTACGTCGAAGCGATCCGCAAGGCCAAGGGGGTCATCACTGAAGCTGGTGGCCTCGATAGCCATGCCGCCTTGCTTGCCCAAAGCACTGGCGTCCCGGCGATTGTTGGTGTCAACAACGCAATCGCCAGCCTGCGCCAAGGTGAAATCGTGACCATGGATCTGCAGCGTGGTGAGGTCCATCTAGGCGCCCGCAGCCACAACGCCGATGACAGACCCGCCATCGTTTAAGACCAGCAGCCACCTACGCCGCCATGCCAACCAAGCTCCCCATAGGGGAAACCGTGGGCATGGCCCTCAGCACCCTGAGCTCCAATCGGTTGCGCAGCTTGCTAACCATGCTCGGCATCGTTATCGGCAATGCCTCCGTGATCACCCTGGTGGGCGTTGGGCGGGGAGCCCAGAACCTGGCTGAAGGACAGCTAAGCAACCTCGGTGCCAACGTGCTCTTTGTGGTGCCAGGCAACAACGACACCCGGCGCCAGGGCATCGACTTCCCCAAAACCCTCGTGCTCGAAGATGCCGTCGCCATCGCGGAGCAGGTCCCGAGCGTCAAGCGAGTAGCCCCTCAAATCACCCTCAGTGAAGTGGTGCAGGCCGGCGGGTTGAGTAGCACCGCATCGGTTTCCGGAGTGACGCCTGAGTTTCTGCCAGTACGGCAGTTTGAAATGTCCCAGGGACGCTTCTTCTCCGCCAGCGATCTCAGCGGCGCCCGCAACGTCACCGTGGTGGGGCCTGACCTGGGATCAAAAATGTTTCCGGGCAAGGAGCCGGTGGGACGCCAGCTGCGAATTCGCAACCAGTTGTTTGAAGTGATCGGCGTTCTTGAACCCAAGGGAGCCGTGTTTGGCCAAAACCAGGACGAGAACGCCTACGTGCCGCTCAGCACGATGGTGAGCAAACTTTCGGGGCGCAACCGTACCTTCGGAGTCAGCCTCAACTTCATTAGCGTCGAAGCCCGAGACGAGCAGAGCACCAGTGCGGCGAGCTTTCAGATCACAAACCTGCTACGCCAACGGCACCGAATCCTGCGGGAAGACGACTTCGCCGTGCGCTCCCAAAAAGATGCCCTCACCATCGTGGGCACGATCACCGGCGGGCTCACCTTGATGCTGGCTGCCATTGGTGGCGTATCGCTGCTGGTGGGCGGCATCGGCATCATGAACATCATGTTGGTGTCGGTGAGCGAGCGCACCGAGGAAATCGGCCTGCGTAAAGCTCTCGGGGCCCGCAGTGGCGATGTGCTGCTGCAGTTTCTGGTGGAGTCCCTGGTGCTCGCCAGCCTCGGCGGTGTAATCGGCAGCGCAGTAGGGATTGGCACGGTGGCATTAGTCGGCGCCCTGACGCCCCTACCCGCCACGATTGGGGCAGCCACGGTGTTGATCACGGTGGGACTATCCGGCTCGATTGGCCTTTTCTTCGGTGTAGTGCCAGCCCGCCGGGCTGCACGCCTCGATCCAATCGTTGCCCTGCGTAGCCTTTGATATGGGCTGGCGCGAGCAGGAAAACGAGGCCAGAATCCGTAGAAATCATTAAAGACTGAGAATAGTGGCGTTCGTCACCAAACCCGCACTCAATCCAATGGGTTGATAGCTGGGTGAAATCGGGTTCCAGTTTTGGCACACATGGCGTGCAGCTACCGCAATACCAGCGATCGGATGGTGATCCTGCGCTGCATCGGTCCCGAAGAATTTTTTCTTGAGAGGGTTGCCTTTCCCTTCGAGCTGCTCACCTTTCAGTGCCCGCCGAGCAGCGAGGTCAATATCTGGACCCACGGCATCGGTGGACCGGAATTGGTGGACACGGCTAATGCGGGTGATCTGCTGATCGAGGCACCGGCCGAACCAGCCCAATTCGAAGCGCTGCAAAGTTTGGACGAATACGCGCCCGGCCTGCTAGAGGGCGACATGCCCTGGGTTGCAGTCGGCTGAAGCGATGCTCGGAGGGGGTCCTAGCGCCGTTACACTTGTCAACAAACTTTCTCAGTTATGAACCAGCGCTGGCGTCTGATTGCCCTCTGGCTACTGCCCCTCGCAGTGGTCGCATTTCTCGGATGGCAGCTGCTTGGTAACGGCGGAACAGCCCGCTTCAAGCCTGAAGGCGCCACTGTTGCGCCCAGCAATGCCGCCGTAGCCCGAATGAGCTATGGCCGCTTCCTTGATTACGTAGAGGCCGGTCGGGTGACCGCAGTTGACATCTACGACGGTGGCCGCAGTGCGGTGATTGAGGCCGTTGATCCAGACCTCGACAACCGGGTGCAGCGTCTGCGCGTCGATCTGCCTGGCGTCGCGCCAGAGCTCGTCAACCAGCTCAAAGAGCAGGGAATCAGCTTTGATATTCACCCACCTAAAACGGCTCCACCAGCCTTGGGCCTGCTTGGCAATCTGCTCTTCCCACTGCTGCTGATCGGCTCACTAATTTTTCTTTCGCGCCGCGGCAGCGGCATGCCAGGTGGCCCCGGCCAGGCAATGCAATTTGGCAAAACCAAGGCTCGCTTTGCCATGGAAGCTGAAACCGGCGTCAAGTTTGATGACGTGGCAGGAGTTGAAGAGGCCAAACAAGACCTTCAAGAGGTGGTGACCTTCCTGAAGACTCCAGAACGTTTCACCTCCGTTGGTGCCAAAATTCCCAGAGGTCTGCTACTGGTCGGCCCTCCCGGTACGGGCAAAACCCTGCTTGCCAAGGCCATTGCAGGAGAAGCTGGTGTTCCTTTCTTTGCGCTTTCAGGATCTGAGTTTGTTGAAATGTTTGTGGGCGTAGGCGCCAGCCGCGTTCGCGACCTGTTCAAGCGGGCTAAGGAAAACAGTCCTTGTTTGATCTTCATCGACGAAATCGATGCGGTTGGCCGCCAGCGTGGTGCCGGTGTCGGCGGCGGTAACGATGAGCGGGAGCAAACCCTCAACCAGCTGCTCACCGAGATGGACGGCTTTGAAGGCAATAGTGGCATCATCATCATTGCCGCAACAAACCGAGCCGATGTGCTTGATTCGGCCCTGCTGCGCCCGGGTCGTTTCGATCGCCAGGTTCAAGTCGATGTGCCAGATATCAAGGGCAGGCTGTCCGTGCTCAAGGTGCACAGCCGCGATAAAAAGCTGGCCGACGACGTGAGCCTCGAAGTGATTGCTCGCCGCACACCAGGCTTTTCCGGCGCCGATCTGGCCAACCTGCTCAATGAAGCAGCAATCCTCACGGCCAGGCGACGCAAAGAGGCCACGTCTTTAGCTGAAATTGATGATGCCGTCGATCGCATCATCGCCGGCATGGAGGGGAAGCCCCTCACCGATGGCCGCAGCAAGCGACTGATCGCGTATCACGAAGTTGGTCATGCCCTAGTGGGCACCCTGGTGCAGGCCCACGATCCTGTCCAAAAGGTCACCCTGATTCCGCGCGGTCAGGCCCAGGGCCTGACTTGGTTCTCTCCGGATGAGGAGCAGATGCTGGTGAGCCGTGCCCAACTCCGTGCTCGCATTATGGGTGCCCTCGGCGGCCGGGCTGCTGAGGATGTGGTCTTCGGCCACGCAGAGGTCACTACCGGTGCCGGTGGTGATATTCAGCAGGTCGCCTCAATTGCTCGCCAGATGGTCACCCGTTTTGGCATGAGCGATCTAGGTCAGGTGTCCTTTGAAGCCGGCAACCAGGAAGTTTTCCTAGGCCGCGACCTAATGACTCGCAGCGATGGCTCCGATCGCCTTGCCAGCAAGATCGATGATGCCGTACGTCAGATGGTGCACAGCTGCTATGCAGACACTGTCAAGTTGGTGGCAGAGCACCGCGCCTGCATGGATCGGGTGGTTGAGCTGCTAATCGAGAAAGAGAGCCTTGATGGCGAAGAATTCCGGACCATCGTGGCGGAATTCACGGCTATTCCAGAAAAGGAACGCTATTCACCACTGCTGGCTGGCTAATCAATCAGTAGCACTAGAAACCACTAGATCGGCACCCACCGACTCGGCGTGGGTGCCTTTTGATTGACTGCAGCACACCCCATGGGCCCTCAGCGCTTGTGCCCTGCGGGCCCATGGGGTGCAACTCAGTTTGCGTTATTCGTTTTAAACAGTCCCTTTAGATAGTCGTTTTTTGTTAAACAGTCGTTTTTCGGCGCCCCCCAGTTGCTCAAACGGGACGCACGGGGCGCTTTTCGATCACCTTGTCGATCAAGCCATACTCAACGGCTTCAGCTGGTGACATAAAAAAGTCGCGGTCTGTGTCTTCCTGGATGCGGGGCAGGGACTGGCCGGTGCGGTCGCTGAGCTCTTGATTGAGCTTCTGCTTCAAGTAGAGAATCTCATTGGCCTGGATGCGGATATCGCTAGCCTGGCCGCGGGCGCCGCCTAAGGGCTGGTGAATCATGATTCGCGAATGGGTGAGGCTGCTGCGCTTGCCCTTGGTGCCAGCGCAAAGCAAAAAGGCACCCATCGAAGCGGCTAGACCCACGCAGACGGTTTGCACATCGGGCTTGATGTGCTGCATCGTGTCAAAAATTCCCAGACCGTCGTAAACAGATCCCCCTGGTGAATTGATGTACATGAAAATGTCCTTCTCGGGATCTTCTGATTCCAGGAAGAGCAGCTGGGCCACAACCCGGTTGGCCGACTCAGCCGTGACCGGTTCGCCAAGGAAGATGATGCGCTCCCGCAGCAAACGGGAGTAGATGTCAAACGCGCGCTCACCCCGGCCCGACTCTTCAATCACGATCGGGATCATTGAGCTGCAATTACGTGTGGGTCTGATCCTACCGAGCCTGGGCGGCTAGGGTCGTTCCACCTTGGCCTAATCGAGCGTGCGTGCTGCCCTCACCGTTGCAGACAGCAAGCGGGAGTTTCACCGCGTCTTCCCCTTCGTGATTGCGCCGCTCTACCGCCGCATCGTGGATGAGCTGCTGGTGGAGCTGCACCTGCTCAGCCGGCAAACCGGCTTCCGCAGTGATTCTCTGTTTGCCTGCGGCCTTATCCAGGTGTTCGACAGTTTTGCCAGGGGCTATCGCCCCGACGCCCAGCGCCTCCCCCTGCTCCAAGCCCTCTGTTCCGCTTCCGGCTTCGATGCCAACCAGTTGCGCCAGCAACGGGATAGCGCCATGGCTGCCATGGGCAGTCACAGCGTGGAGCAAGTGAAACAGTGGATCGAGCAGGCCGGTGAGGGAGCACCCGAACCGGTGGCTGCAGCGCTAGCCGGCATCCGCCGCCCTGATTTCCACTACTCCCGGCTCATGGCTGTAGGTCTGCTGAGCCTGCTGGAGCAGGCCCAAGGTGCCGATGCCATTGACGCCTCCGCCATGCGTAGCTATGCCCACGACCTGGGCAGCGCCATGGGCTTGCTGCGCGAACGTCTCGACAAAGACCTGAGCCTCTACGCCACCAACCTGGAGAAGATGGCCCAGGCTGTGGAATTAATGGAAGAAACAGTGGCGTCCGAGCGCCGTAAGCGGGAACGGAAGCAACAGGAAGCTACTAGCGAAGCCGCAGCTGAAGCAGCCCCGACAGCTGGCTAAGGGCTGAACCACGGGCAACCGGCACTGCCACCAAACTCAGCTGGCTCGCCTGCTGAACTGGCTGGGGCAGTTCGGGCGGCAGCAGGCCCCGCTCAGCTAGTGCCGCCGGCCTGGCGCGCAGCTGCATCGAATTAGCCAGACCGGTCTGGCTAAGCACCGGAGTAGCAGTCGCGGCGGCGGCAGCAGGCGGTTCGGGGCCAAGGAAAAGCAGCAATTGGGGGCTGCCGGAAGCAGCCAGTACCCAGCGCCAGCCACCCACCACTTGACCATCCTGCCGGCGCCAAACAGTGGCGGGCAGGCCCTTGGAGCCGGAGGCCGTTGCTTGGAGTTCCTGGCTCTCCAGCGGCTCCACCAATCCAGCCAGCAGCTCGTTCCAGGGACGCCTATCCCCCGCGACCGCCAGCTGCAGCTCCAGGCCCGCCTGGAAAGGTCCCTGGGCCACCGGCCGCAGGCGTACGGCAAAAGGCACCCGCCGCAACAGGGCCAGTTGTCCATCACCGATGCCGTAGCGAGCCGCCAGCGGTTCGCGAATCAGCTGGCGGCTAAGCATGCCCTGCAGCAAGCTCTCAAGGGCAGGCCCACGCCACTCCAGCAGCAGATCTGCAGGCAAGGGCGGGGGCGCGGCGGCCGCTGCCACAGCCATCCGGCCTGGAGCGGCGAGCAGGCCGCTAGCGGCAGCCGCTTCGCCAGCCAGGCCCAGACTGGCCCCCTCCAGCCTCAGGCTTAAGCAACCTTCCTGGAAACGTTGCAGCAAGGGGGCTGCCGGGCCCGCCATCACGCCAAGGCCAAGAGGAGCCCAGAAAACTGCCTGCTCCTCCTGCAAGCGCTGCAAACAGCGCTTCTCTAGGCCGCGGCGCTGGCGCTGGGCCAGCTTGAGCTGGTCTTGCAACAGCCGCTTGGAAAGGGGATCGGCGGCAACGACAACCAGGTCGTCGACCCGAAAGCCTTGGGCGGGAATGGGGGTAGCTGTTTGGAACTTATAGGCGAGAAAGGCGCCACCATCGCCGTCGCGCCCCCAGAACTGCCACCAGAAGCGGCGCTGCTGACGCCAGAGCAGGCGAGCTTGGCTAGCGCCGAGGCGCTGGCTCCACAGGGCCGGCACCGGTCGCTCCGGAGCAGCGGGAAAGCTCTGCAGCAGGGCGGCCTGGCCCAGTAGCCGCTCCAAGCCCTCGGCCTGGGGCCGGGGGGAGCGCAGCAGCAGGCTGGATGGCAGCAGCAGCAGCAGGGCCGTCAAGGCGAGGGTCCAGCGCAGACGCGTCATGCCACAGCTTCATAGAGGGTGGTGCGGCGCCGCACCGGACGGCCAAGCCGGTGGGCCGCCGCCTGGAGCGACTGGGGCGACTGGCAAGTGCCGCCGCTGGCACCGGCCATCGTGGTGATGTGCTCTTCCATCAGGGTGCCGCCAAGGTCGTTACAGCCCCAACGCAAGGCCTCCGTTGCAACGGCAAGGGTGAGCTTCACCCAGCTGGGCTGATGAAAGCGAAACCAGGGACCTAGCAACAGCCGGGCCTGGGCAGTGAGCCGCAACATCGCCGCGGCGTCGGGCTGGTCCCGTTGCACCCGGGAGCGCAGGGCAGCTGGCGCCGAGGCGCCCACAAACGGCAGCAGCACAAACTCAGTGAAACCCTGGCGTTGATGCTGCCAGGCATAGCGCTGCACCGCCACCAGGGTGAGCAGGTGGGCCACCAAATCTGCCGGAGCCTCGATGTGACCAGCCATCAGGGTGCTGGTGGCTGGTAAGCCGTGCTGGTGCACCTGAAGCATTACGGCCACCCACTCCCTGGCAGTGAGTTTTTCAGGGCAGAGCACTTGCCGCACCGGTTCACTGAGCACCTCGGCCGCCGTACCCGGCACCGAACCCAACCCCGCCGCCTGCAGCCGGTCCAGCACCTGATCAAGCGGCAGCCCGTCGTGCTGAGCGAAGTAAAGAAGCTCCTGGGGCGAAAAGGCATGCAAGTGCAGCCCCGGTGCTGCCTGCTGCAACAGGCCAAGCAAGTGTTCGGCGTAGGCCAGCTGGCTGCCTGCCACGGTGGCGGCTGGGTTGAGGCCACCCTGGATGCAGAGCTCGCTGGCTCCAGCAGCGAGCGCCTCAGCGGCCTTTTGCTGCAGGTCCGCTTCACTCAGCCAGTAGGCCCCAGGGTCACCGGCATCGCGGCGGAAGGCACAGAAGCTGCAGTGCTTGATGCAGTGGTTTGAAACATTGAGGTTGCGGTTCACCACGTAGGTGACGGTGTTGCCCGCAAGCTGCTGGCGCAGGTCATCGGCAGCGCTACGCAGCAACTCATCCTGCTCGGCGTCGGCGCAGAGGCTGAGCAGATTCAGGCCGAGGGAGGCCAGCAAGGCCGGATCCCAGGCGGGCTGATCGTGCTGGGGCTGACCGTGCTCGGGCAGCTGGGGCTGGGCCGCAGCAATAGCCTCAATCAGGGCGCCCAGGTCGAAAGCTGAGGCGGAGCCAAACGGAGCAGCCGGGGGAAGAACCAGCAGCTCTGCTGCCGTCTGCCAGGCCCAAGCTGCCAACCCCGCAGGGGTGCTGGCAGAGGGCGAAAAGCCAGCAGGACTCACTTGCGTCGCTTGACTTCAAGAGCGTTGCGGCGACGGCGATCGCTCCACTCGATTATGGAGAGATAGATCACACCACCGCTCACAAAAACCAGCAGCAACACCGCGATGGCGGAAAGCACCTGGGAGGCGGAAAGGGTCAGCTCAGGCACTGAAGATCGCCAAAACTCGGTCAGAACTTGATGCTGTTGTCACCGTGACGGCCCCAGACCACCATGGCGATCGAGAAGCTGAACAGGGCAGCTAGGGAGGCCCAACCCGCTGAGATCAACATGGAGAATCTTGCAATCGTTGTGTGCACTTTACCTAGGGTGACACCATGAAGGCGTTCGTCGTTGCAGTCCGTGGTTGTGGTCCTTGTCTCCCCCAGCCCCGTTCAGGAGCGCCAGCTGATCCGCCAGCCATACCCCGATTTCAAGGTGGTAGTGCTTGACGACGACTTCAACACCTTTCAGCACGTAGTGGAATCTCTGGTGCGCATCCTCCCCGGCATGCTTGCCGACCTGGCCTGGGAACTGGCCCACCGCATAGACGGTGAGGGTTCGGCGATGGTTTGGTGCGGTCCCCAGGAACAAGCTGAGCTTTACCACCAGCAATTGGGAGCCGCTGGCCTGACGATGGCTCCTCTGGAGAGGGCCTGATGGGCCGGGTGGTCATCACCCACAGCACCTACGTGGAGGGGCTGATTCCCCTGCTCAAACAACTGGCCCTCTGCCCCGGTATCGACACCGTCACCCCAGCGGTGATCAGCAGGGTGCGGGGCCGCAGCGCCCAACTGCGGCTGCGGGTTACCGCCCCAATCACCGGAGGGCACAAGCTGATGGCTCGACGCGGCAGCAGCGTGCAAGAGGTGTTTGTCGTCACCAGATGGAGCCGCGAGCAACTGCAGGCGCGCCTGGACCAGTTGCTGGGTCAGGCGCCCCCCAGCAGCAACTCACCAGAGGGGGAGCGCTCGTAGACAGCCGCAGCCCGAAACCGGGCAAAGGCGCCTCCCTCACGGAACCAGGGCTCCGGCTCAAGGCTTAGCCCATCAGGCTGGAGTTGCCAGCGCTGCTGGAGGTAGGCGGCATATTCCTCCGCACTGCTCTGGGGAGACTGCCAATGCACCACAGCAAAGCTCAGGGCTCGTACCCGCACGATGCCCCCCTCAGACTCCTGAATCTCCTCCTCCAGAAGGAAAGTGCGAAAGCGTTCCTGGGAGTCGCGCCCCTCCAGGGGGTATTTGCGCATGTAGAGCTCGCGGGCACGGGGAAATACTGGCCCTGGAGCGAGGGTCAGAAGGGCTTCAAAGGCCTGTTGAAAGGACTGCATCGAGGCTGGCGGGCCGAACCCGAATACGGCAGTAGCAGCGTCCAGAATGCCGCCTGAACCCCACCACTGTCGCCACCCACCCCACCATGCCGATCTCGCCGCAGCAGCTCGATGGTGCCATGGCCTGGCGTTACGCCACCAAGCTGTTCGACCCCAGTCGTCGCATCGACGACACCACCTGGGCTGCCCTGGAGAATGCCCTGGTGCAGAGCCCATCGAGCTAAGGCCTGCAGCCCTGGAAATTTCTAGAGATCAACGACCCCGCCCTGCGCCAGCAGCTGCGCCCTGAGTCGTGGAACCAGAGCCAGATCACCGACTGCTCCCATCTGGTGGTGTTTCTGGTGCAACGCCGGATCGGACCCGCCGAAGCCGATCGCCTGATCGAGAAGATGGCAAGCGTTCGCGGCCTCGATTCCGCCGCTCTGGCCACCTACCGCCAAATGATCGACGTGGACCTGATCAATGGTCCACGTAGTCAGCAGATCGACCGCTGGGCAAGCAACCAGGTGTACATAGCCCTGGGCACCTTCATGACAGCTGCTGCCCTGCTGGAGGTGGATACCTGCGCCATCGAAGGCTTCGACCCGCTTGCCTACGACCGCATTCTCAGCCTGGAAGACTCGCCCTACCGCAGCTGCGTGGTGTGTGCGGCGGGCTACCGCGACAGCAGCGACAAATACGCCTCGCTAGCCAAGGTTCGCTACACCGCTGCCGAATTGATCGAAGTGCGCTGATTTAAAGGGGTGGACCGCCGTGCCGTTTTGCCCCAGTGTTCGACCTGGTGGAACCAGAAGGGGGTCAAGGACGGGGCGCCGTTTCCGGCTGCAAGGCCGGTTTACGTTGCTTCCGCTGCAGACCCCCATGTCGAAAAGGGAGTCAGATCAGAAAACTGTAAAAGGCAGTCACCAACAAGGCAGTCCGAGCCAATAATACGACGATTACGGCAGATCGGCGGGCAGGGGCCAGATAGTGCGTACCTGCTCCAGCAACTGCTCAGCCTGACCAGCCCGTTCGGCAGCGGTTATCCCAGACAGCAGCAGGGTGACGTGGCCGAGCTTGCGTCCCGGGCTGGAGCCCTGCTTGCCATACCAATGCACCGTGGCCTGGGGCAGGGCTGCCAGGTCATCGCGCTGACGCTGGTAGTCGCCTTCCGAACTTTCAAAGCCCAGCAGGTTCACCATCAGCGCCCCAGGTGCCCGCAGCTCGACCGGGCCCATCGGCAAGCCGGCGACGATCCGCACCTGCTGCTCGAACTGGCTGGTGTGGGCCGCCTCGATCGTGAAATGGCCGGAATTGTGGGTGCGGGGGGCGATCTCATTGACCTGCAGGCCGCCCGGCCCGTAAAAAAGCTCGATGGAGAGCACGCCTACGTAATTGATCGCTGTCAGCAGGGAAGCAACGATGTTGCGGGCATAGGCCTGCACCGCATGGGGCACGGAGGCCGGAGCCAGCACCCAGTCGCACACCTGCTGATGCTGGTGGGTTTGCACTAGGGGATAGCACTGCACGTTGCCGGCCCGGTCGCGGCAGGCGAGCTGGGAGAGCTCCAGCTGAAAGTCGACAAACTCCTCGAGAATCCAGTCGCCGAGGGGCACCCTTGCCAGCAAAGCAGTCAGGTCTTCAGGGCTGCGCAACACGGCAGTGCCCTTACCGTCGTAGCCGCCGGTGCAGGCCTTGGCCATAAGCGGGTAGCTGAAGCCGTCAGGCAGCAGATCGCCAGTGGGCAGATCACACCAGCGCGGGCAGGGCAGGCCCAGATTTTGCAACAGTTGCCGCTGACCGCGCTTGCTCACTAGGGGGCCTAAGGCCTCCAGGCTGGGCAAAAAGACCACTCCTTCAAAACTGAGCGGCGCCAGGGCCGATAGGTCTACCCATTCGTTTTCAAAGGTGATCGCGCCGCTGCGACGCGCCAGCTCGCGGGTGGCCACCACATCGTCGAGTTGAGCCAGCACGACGCTGCTGGCCAGGGTGGTGGCCGGGTCGTGGGCTCCTGGGGTCAAAACGTGCAAGGGCACATTGAGCTGGCGGGCAGCGGCGGCGAGCATCCAGGCCAATTGGCCACCACCAACTACACCGATAGGAATGGGCTCAGTCACGGGTTCGCTCCAGCCTCACAGGTAGCTGCTGTTCCGCATTGCGGCGGAACCAAAGGCTGAAGTCGCCCCACTGTTGGCAATTCCAATACATCACCTTACGGCGCAGGGTTCCAAGCAAGTTCGGCAAGCCGCTGAGCTCAAAATTGCCTTGGCCTGAGGAGACTCAACCTTAATCAAGCATCCGGGACTGGTCCAGTAATAGGAATTCAAGTGAGGCCCCGATCACCAGCAAAGAGATAGCGCACCAAGCTCAGCAGCAGCACGATCAAAAACAACGCCAAACCAATCGTGCAGGCGTAGCTGATCTCCAGTTCGGCAAAAGCCTGGTCGTAGACGTAGTAAACCAGGGTTCGGGTGGAATCGGCAGGCCCACCTTGAGTCATTAAATACACCTCTTCAAACACCTTGGTAGCCGCAATTGCGGAAATAACCGCCACCAGGGTGATGTAGGGCCGCAGCAGCGGCAGGGTGATATCTAGGTGCTTTCGCACGCCCTCACTGCCATCAAGGGCAGCTGCCTCGTAGAGATCGGGGGAGATGCCCTGCAGCCCGGCCAGAAAGATCACCATGTAGTAGCCGAGGCCCTTCCAGAGGGTCAAAAGCATCACGGACGGCAGGGCCAGCAGGGGGGAGGTGAGGAAACCAATGGGGTCGAAGCTGCTGCCCAACAGGGCGGTGAGCCAGCCGTTAATCAGGCCGTTTTCGGCATAGATCCAGCGAAAGGCAATGGCCGCCACCACGATCGACACCAGCACCGGGGTGTAGAGGGCACCACGAAACCAATGGATTGCCGGCAGCTGGCGGTTGACCAGCACGGCCAGGGCTAGGGCGCCGATCACGATCGGAGGCACCACTCCCAGCAGATACAAAAAGGTGGTGCCAGTGACCCGAAAAAACATCGGGTCGGCCAGCAGGCGGCGAAAATTGGCCAGGCCAACAAAGCGCAGCGGCTCGCTGACATCGAGGCCGGCCTGGCTGAAGCTCATCACCAATGCCATCGCTGCCGGAATCAGCACCGACAGCCCGATCAGCACCAGGGCCGGGGTC
This sequence comes from Cyanobium sp. NIVA-CYA 375, assembly GCF_056108345.1. Classification (NCBI taxonomy): domain Bacteria; kingdom Bacillati; phylum Cyanobacteriota; class Cyanophyceae; order Synechococcales; family Prochlorococcaceae; genus Cyanobium; species Cyanobium sp. NIVA-CYA 375. The sequence goes on from NZ_JBSYHW010000003.1 coordinate 73,485, forward strand.
AAAAAGCCCCAGGCCGTGGCGGTGCGCTTGCGGAGATTGGCCTCGCTCATGCAAGGCAAAGTACCTGGGCTGGAGGATGATCGCCCAATGGATCTGCAAACGATCAGGGTGGAGCTGCAGGCTGCCCCCTACCCGGTGATCATCGGCTCGGCAGCCTTGCTGAGTCTGGGCGACCAGATCCGGGCCCTGGGCTTTAAAGCAGGCACCAAGGTGCTGCTGGTGACCAACGCCGTGGTGGAAGCCCACTACGCCGCCCCTGCCCTGCAAAGCCTCAGCGAGGCGGGGCTTGACGCCAGCACCCTGGTGATCGAGGCGGGAGAAGATCAGAAAACCCCAGCCACAGTGGGGCTGATCCACGACGCAGCCTTTGCCCGCCGGCTGGAGCGGGGCTCCCTGATCGTTGCCCTTGGCGGTGGCGTGGTGGGCGACATGGCGGGATTTGCAGCCGCCACCTGGCTGCGCGGCATTGCAGTAGTGCAGGTGCCCACCACCCTGCTGGCGATGGTGGATGCGGCGATCGGGGGCAAGACCGGCGTCAATCACCCCGGCGGCAAAAACCTGATCGGCGCTTTTCACCAGCCGCGCCTGGTGCTGATCGACCCCAGCAGCCTTGCCACCCTGCCGGAGCGGGAATTTCGCGCTGGCATGGCCGAGGTGATCAAATACGGCGTGATCGGCGACCCCGAGCTGCTGGCAGAGCTGGAGGCATGCGGCGCCCAGCTGGCCAGCTTGAACACATTGCCAGCCGCGCTGCTGCAACGAATCTTGGTGCGCTCCGCCGCGGCCAAGGCGAAGGTGGTGGCCGCCGACGAACACGAAGGGGGCCTGCGGGCGATCCTCAACTACGGCCACACCCTGGGCCACGTGGTGGAGACCCTCAGTGGTTATGGCACCTACCTCCATGGCGAAGCCGTTGGCTTGGGCATGCTGGCGGCCGGCGAAATCTCCCTGGCCATGGGCCTATGGAGCGCCAGCGATCAGGCGCGCCAGCGGGCCGTAATCGCCGCCGCAGGTCTGCCGCTGGCCTGGCCAGCCCTCGACCCCGACGCCGTGCTGGCCTGCCTGCAGGGCGACAAGAAGGTGCGGGAGGGTCAGGTGCGCTTCGTGCTGCCCAGATGCATCGGCAGCGTCGAGATCCGCAGCGACGTCAGCGCAGCAACGATCCGCAGCGCGCTCGCCAGCTGCGCCTAGAGGGCGTTGCGGGGTGGGTGGCCGTCACCGAGCAATAGCTGGCGCTCCCAGCGGTTTAGCTGCCGCAGCAGCAGGGCGCTGCCGCCAAGCAGCACCAGCAGAGTCAACCGGGCCGTCAGCCCCGGCAGCCAGGCCGCCAGCAGCAGCTCCACCCCCAGGGCCACCAGCACGACCGGCCGCCAGCGGCGTATCTGCCGCAGGGCACCGGAGCAGGCACGGCAGTGGCGGGTGTGGCTGTCGTAGCGATCCATCAAAGCTGCCCGACCCAGCCGGGGTGGCAGGGCGGAGCCTGGGCATGGCAGGCCGGCAAAATCCTTGACCCATTTGTGCAATGCCCGCACGTAGATGTCGGCGCTGCTGGGCAGGAAGCTCGCCTGGTTTTGAACCCGTTCCTGCCAGTGCAGAAACACCTGGTCGTCTTCCAGCACAGTGTGGTTACCGATGTGCTGCAACCACACCGGCCGAGCCCGCAGCAGCAGCCTGGGCAACAGCGAGCGGAACTGAAACGGGAAGCGGGCAAACAAGCGGCATTCCCCAGCCCGGATCGGCGTGGCATACACAACAGTGAGGAAGCGGGCAAATCCCTTCGCCGTGAGGTCGTGCCACATCAGGCCCGGCGCCTGAAAGGTGGTGAACTGGCTGCCCAGGCGCCCCCGGCGCGGGCCCTCGGGCCAAGTGGCGGTGAACCCCTCCCCCCCGAAACTGGTCAGCTCGGCTACCACTGGAGCGGCGTTCTGGCGCTTACCCACGGTTCGGTGGTGGGTGAAGGGCACATGGCTCACATCGAGCACGTTCTCCAGCAGGGTGAGGGCATCCATAGGCAGGTCGCGGAAGGTGTCCTGCACCAGCCAGCCGGGTTCCTCGAGCACGGGCACCAGCGGCAGGGGCACGGCCGCAGCCGCGGCAGGGTCGCCGGCAAAAACAAACAGCAGCCCCTGGGCACTGGCTGTGGCGTAGCGGCGGCAGGAGCTGCGGGGGTTGGCGCCGCTTGCGGCTTCGGCCTGGGGGATCGCGGTGCAGCTGCCCTGGGCGTTGAAACTCCAACCGTGATACGGGCACTCCAGCTCACCCCTTTCGTTGAGGCGGCCTTCGCTCAAGGGCACGAGCCGGTGGGGGCAGACGTCGGCAAAGGCACACCACTGCTGGCCTGCAGCGTCCCACCACAGCACCAGGTCCATCTCCAGCAGGGTGAAGGCCGAGGGGCGGCGAGGATCGAGATCCTGCAGATAGGCCACCGGATACCAACGCTGCAACCAGTGCTCCTGCCTGCTGCTGGCGCCGCTGGCGGAATCAATAACAGGAGCTGGAATCACCATGGGCAGCGGTAGCAACAAGGAAAAGCCGATGGGCCGATGATGGCGCGCTGGCCGGCAGCTCCGCTCAACTAGAAGCAGAGGTGTAGAAGCGCTGGGCGTAGCGCCACAACAGGCGACTGGCCACCAGGCACAGCCCGGCAGCCAGCAACGAACCCAAAGCCCAGATGGCCGAACCGCGCCCCAGCAGCGCCTCTGCGGGCACGGTGGTGAGGAAGGCCACTGGCAGCACAAAGGTGAACAGCAGACGCAGCGCCGGCGGATAGGCGCTCACCGGGTAGCGACCCGCCACCAGGGTGTAGCGCAACACCTCGGTGGCATTCCACACCTTCACAAACCAGATACTGAGGGCCGCCAACACAAACCAAAGGCTGTAGAGAATCACCAGGGCTGCAAACAGCAGCGCCAGGGAGAGCAGCACGGGCCCAGCCGCCGGTAGGCCAGATGGAGCCCCAGGACCCCTGTTCAGCAGGGCCCAAACGATCAGGCCAAAGCCAGCCAATATTCCTGGCAGCCCCCAGGGCGACACGGTGCGGGCCGACAGCCAGAACTGGCTATCAATCGGCTTGAGCAGCACGTAGTCGAGGGTGCCGGTCTGCACGTGGTTAACGATGCGGCTGAGGTTGGGCTGCAGCACGCAGGTGGTGAAACCATCCAGCACGGTGTAGAGGCCCAGCACCACCAAAGCGCCACTCCAGCTCCAGCCCCCCAGCTGGGGCCCACCACCAAACAGCAGCTGCAGCACAAAGACGCTGCCGGCCAGGTTGCCCAGCACCGACAGCAGCTCGATCCAGGCATTGAGCGGGTATTCGAGTTCGGCCGCTAGGGAGGTGCCCCAGAAGCAGCGCAGGCTGCGCCAGTAGCGCGCAAACTCCCTCATGCGCCCATCGCCGAATAGCGGCGCAGACCAGCCCGCCACAGCCAGTGGCCGATCGGCAGCAGCAGCAGGCACCAGGCGGCGATCGCCCCAAAACCCAACGCCACATTAACCGGTTCGCCGGCCAGCAGCCGGGCGGGAAAGTCGACCATCCAGGGGAAGGGCGTGGCCAGGGCCAGCCGCCGCACCGCTGGAGGAAAGGTATCCAGGGGTGCCACTATTCCCGATAAAAACAGATAAGGGATCATCAAAAGCCGATCGAGGGCCGCCGCCCGCTCACTCCAAAAACAGATGGTGGTAACGAGCACCTGCAGCAGAAAGCGCAGCAGAAAGGCCGCCACAATCGCCAGTATTCCCAGCAGCAAAGCCCCCGCTGACGGCAGCCATAGCAAGCCGGGCGCCGCCAGCCCGACCGCCAGCAGCATCACGGCCACAAACGGGATTCGCGAAGCCTGTTCACTGAAATGGGCCGCCAGATAACGCCAGAGCGGCGAAAGCGGCTGCAGCAGCAAGGGCGACAGCCTGCCCTGCAGGGCGTCGTCTTCGAACACCTGAATCAGCCAAACCACCGTGAACTGGCGCACCACAAAGGCCGCCAGGAAGTAGCGGCTGAGCTGTTGGGCTGAGAGGCCAGCCGCCGCCGCCGCGCCCGAGCCGCTCCAGACGCCGAGCATAATCAAGGGCAAAACCCCAGATAGGGCCCAGAGGGCGATCTCGGCCCGGTATTCGAGCATCAGCGCGTACTGACTACCCAGCAGGGCCCGCGCCACCCGCCATGCCCAGCTCACTGTGAAGCCTCGGCGCTTGAATCACGCTGGCGGAACAAACCGCCGATTAATTCCTCCACCGGCGGATCACTCACCTCCAGATCCACCACGGCAAAGCGCTCCAGTAGCGCCGCCACCCGCTCGGTGAGCTGGGCCCGCGGCACCAGCAGCCGCACCTGGTGGCCCTGATGGGCCTCGAGCTGGCCGAAACCGACAAAGGCCTCCGGTGGATGGAGGTCGGCAAGCTCCAGCCGCACCTGGCGGCAGGGAGCCAACCGCTGGGTGAGATCGGCCAGGGAGCCATCGTGGAACAGCTGGCCCTGGTGGATCAGCAGCACCCGCGGGCAGAGGGCCGTGATGTCGCCCATGTAATGGCTGGTGAGCAGCACGGTGGCGCCGGTGCGGCGGTTGTAGTCGGCGAGGAAGTCCCTCACCCGCGCCTGGGCATTCACATCCAGACCCAGGGTGGGCTCATCGAGAAACAACACCGCCGGCTCGTGCAGCAGGGCCGCCAGCAGCTCGGCCTTCATCCGCTGGCCCAGGGAAAGCTTGCGCATCGGGCGCCGCAGCTCCTGGCCCAGCTCCAGCATCTCGGCGAGTTGGCCTATGCGCCGCTGGGCCTCCGCCTCCGCAATGCCATAAACCGCGGCATTGACCCGCAGCGAATCGAGGGCGGGCAGGTCCCAGATCAGCTGCTGGCGGTTGCCCATCACCAGGGTGATCTGCCGCAAAAAGCGGGCCTGACGCCGATAGGGCTGGTGGCCTGCCACCTCCAGCTCGCCGCCGCTGGGGTGGATCAGGCCGGTGAGCATTTTCAAGGTGGTGGTCTTGCCGGCGCCATTGGGGCCCAGGAAGCCAACGATCTCCCCCGGCTCGATCGTGAAGCTGATTCCATCTACCGCCAGCACATCGCGATGGCGCCGCCGCAGCAGATGCTGGATTGTGCCGGCCAGGCCAGGCTGCTTCTCGCTGATTCGGTAGGTCTTGCTCAACCCACTAGCGCGAATGATTGGCCCTGCCACAACGTTTTGCTGTCCAGCTCACCGTAGGCAGCTAGCTGGGCTGTTTAGGGTTTAGATACCACATCCCATCAGCCTCTAAGACGATTACCAGCGCTGACTATCAGTGTGCTGGCCCTAGCTGAAGCGCAGCCTGCTGCCAGCTAATCCGCCAAACGAGCAACATGGAGCTGTGGTGGTGGAGATGCAGCGATGAGCCTGGTGGCAGTGACGGGAGCATCCGGAAAAACCGGTTGGCGGGTGGTGGATGAAGCCTTGAAGCGGGGCCTGGCAGTGCGGGCGATCGTGCGGCCCGGCTCCGTGCTGCCAGCGGCCCTGGTCGAAGCAGAGCAGCAAGGGCGGCTCGATGTGCGGCGACTGGATCTCAGTGCCACCGAGGCCTTGCATGCCGCCCTGAGCGGCTGTGACTCCCTGGTGATCGCCACTGGCGCCCGGCCATCAGTGGATCTGGCCGGCCCCCTCAAGGTGGATGCCTTCGGAGTGCGCGACCAGATCCGCGCCTGCCAGGCGGTGGGCCTGAAGCGGGTGGTGCTGGTGAGTTCGCTCTGCGCCGGTCGCTGGCAGCACCCCCTCAACCTGTTTGGCTTGATCCTGGTGTGGAAACGCCTGGGCGAGCGCTGGCTTGAAGAAAGCGGACTCGACTGGACCGTGGTGCGCCCCGGCGGCCTCAGCGAGGACGACAGCCGCAGCGAAAGGGAGGGGGTGGTTTACTCCGGCCCCAACCAGCAGGAGAGCAGCAGCCTGCCCCGCCGCCTGGTGGCCCGGGTGTGTCTAGAGGCCCTGGAAACCCCCGCCGCCAGCGGTCGGATCATCGCAATCACCAGCAGTCCCACCCAGCAGCCCCAAGCCCTCAACCAGTGGCTGGAGTCAGCGATCCCGGCTCCCGGCTGAAGCTGGGCAGCTCCGGGGTCCCACCCCGGCCGTAGGCCAGCCAGCGGAAATCCCCCAGGGCCACGGGATCCACCAGCCGCAGCAGGGCCTCGCGTCGGGCCAACACGGTGGCCAGGGCAACCGGGGCTTCCTGCTGCAGGCCGTGCAGGCGCTCCGCTAGGCCGAGGGCCAACAGGGCCTGACCCTGGCGGCACTGGCCTAGGGGCTGCCAGCCACTGGCGGCGGCTGCGGCATCGACGCTCTCGATACATAGGTGGGCGGTGAGATCCCAGGCGCCTGGCTCCAGCAGCGGATCGCCGCTGGCCTGCTGGCCCCGGTAGGCCATCAAGGTGCCGCCAGAGCGCTGGGGGGCGTAGTAGCGCCAGGCCTCTAAGGCGTAGTCGATCACCAGCAGCTGGCCCTCGGCCACAGCTGCGGCGCACTCGCCAAGCCAGGGGGCCAGGCCAGGATGCAGCTCGCTGCACCAGCCGGGCGGGCGCTGGGGCGAGGGGGGCAGGAGTCCGAGGGGCTCGAGTTGGGCGGCCGCTGCCGGCTCCAGGGGCGCGCCGGGCTCCAGCCGCAGCGAGAGCTCCGCCTCAGGGCCCTCGTGCAGCGCCACCATTTGCTGGCGCCAGAGCGCCCCGTCCCACTCGATCCTCTCCACCGCCAGGGCATCGAGCACCTCATGGGCGAGCACCACACCGCGCAGCGGTGATGCCGCCAGCTCCGCGAAGCTGGCCCAGCGACAGGGCAAGGGGCAGTTCTGCAGCAGGGATCGCTGACGGGCCGCCATGCCCTCGTTGGGCTCCACCAATACCAGCTCCAGGCGCTGGGCCAGCTGGGGCCAACCCGCCACCAGGGCCTCGGCCAGCTGCAGGGCCAAGCTGCCCTCCCCTGGCCCGGCCTCAACCAGGGCCAGGGGGCCGGGAGCGGCCGCCAGGGCAGTGAGCCACTCGGCCAGCTGGGGTGCCAGCAGGGCGGCGAAATCGGGGCCGAGGGAGGGAGCGGTGGCGAAATCCCCCGCCGGGCCGATGCGCAGCCGGCCAGCCCCATAGGCGCCGTGCAACGGATCGTGCAACACCCAATCCATATAGGTGCGTAAGGGAACCGCTCCGCCGACGGCCTCGAAGCGCTGCAGCAGCCAGGCGGGCAAGCTCACGTTCAGACGCCTGCTCAGGGAGAATGCATCTTCGCTGAGGCTGGTGAATGGGTCGCGCTTGGAATGCCGTGCTGCCTGCGCTGGCGTCGCTGTTGCTGGTGTTGACCTGCTGGCTGGGCGTGGGCATCGCTCCGGCCCACGCCTACGACAACCCCGACCTGCTGCCCGACCACCCCACGCCGGTGATCGACCTGGCCAAGGCCCTCACCGACGGTCAGCGCACCAGCCTGGAAGAAAATCTCACCCGCTTCGAGGCCGATACGGGCTGGAAACTGCGGGTGCTCACCCAGTACGACCGTACCCCCGGCCAGGCGGTGAAGGACTTCTGGAACCTGGACGAACGCAGCCTGCTGCTGGTGGCCGATGAACGAGGTGGCAACCTGCTCAATTTCAACGTGGGCGATGCCCTGTTTGCCCTGATGCCCCGCACCTACTGGGTGGAGCTGCAGACCCGCTTCGGCAACCAGTACTACGTGCGTGACAACGGCCAGGACGCCGCCATTGTCGATGCCCTAGCAGCGGTGGAAACCTGTTTGGAACGGGGTGGTTGCCAGGTGGTGCCGGGCCTGCCCCGCGAGCAGTGGCTGCTCACCCTCTCCACTTCCGTGCTCGGCGGCCTGGTGGCGGGCTTCGCTTCCTACCCGCGTAAAGAAGGTCGCAAGGTGGAGTGGGCCTGGGTGCTGCTGCTCTCGCCCCTGTGGCTGATCCTGTTTGGCGCCTTAGGGCTGGGCCCAATCCTGACCCGCACCAACGACCTGCTGCCGGTTGCCCGCAACACCCTGGCCTTCCTCGGGGCCGCTCTGGGGGCATACCTTATTGCCGGAGCCACCGTGGATAAGGCCAAATTCAAAGATGCCGATCAGGGCTAGAACTTTCAGCCGGGGCTTTGGCTGCGGGCCCTCGGGCCCAACTTTTCAAGCGCCTCGAGCTGACAGCGCAGGGAGCCCTCCGGCGCACAGGCGGGCTTGGTTTCAACTTTGGCTGTGAGCTGGGACTGCTGATCGCGCAGACGGCTGAGGTTGTCGTCGTAGAAGCGCTTGAGGTCGTGGAAGCGCTTCACCGGCTGGCCGTAGAAGCTACGGCCGGCGAGGGTGGGGAAGCTGGCCCACTCGGGAGCCAATTTGGCCGCCAGCAGCGGCGAGAACACGCCTTGATCAGCCAGGGCCAGGGCACCACGACGCTGGATTAGGTAGATAGCGCCCTGGTCTTGAACCTGGGGGCCAAAGGCAGCGATTCCCAAGGAGCGGGAAACCATGTTCCAGGTGAAGGGCATGAACTGGTAGGCACCGGCCGCGGCACTGGCATAGCGGGCAGTGCGCACCACCCGGTCGGGATGGCGCTCCAGGGAAGCCATCAGGCCGCCACCAAACATGATCCGGTAGCCGACGTCATCGCCATCGGCCCAGGTGCCCTCGGCGTAGCGAATGGTGTTGAGCAGGGCGCGGCGCTCAGCTGTGATTGCGAAGATCCGCGGCGACGGTGGTGGCAGGGGCAGGGCCAGAGCCGTGGGGAACTTGGTCTGAGGGGTATCAACAGACTCAAACAGCTCTGATGCTTGAGCTACAGGAGTCGCCAGGGCGAAAGTTGTCAAGCCCATGAACAGGGCAAGACCGGATTGGAAACAGGTGCTGGGCAAGGGCATACCGGAGCGGATCAAACGGCAGACCGCCTGCAGGCGGCCAGATCTAAAATGCTAAGAAAATATTTGTTCGTGCCAATTTGCCTATCAATCCGCCCCAACACGATGGAGTTAGTGCCAATCACACAAGTGTCCACCAGTGTCAACAACTACGGCGAACAGTTCAAATCACTGTGAGGCAGGGAAATTGCGACTGAATTTTTCACATGAATGAACGGCCCGCTACAAAAGCTGCCAGGGCCTCAGCCGCCTGAACCGCGCCATCGCTAGCCAGTGGCTCGCCAGTGGGGGCTTGCAGGGGCTGGTCGAGCTGCCAATCCCCCTGGAGGGCCTGCTCCTGACTGAGTAGCCGGTGCCAGCCATGGCGCAGCAAAGCCGCCTCCAGCACAGGCGCTTCGGCAAAACCTTCGCGATGCACCAGGTGCACCCCCACCCCGGCGCACAGGGCCTCGCAAAAGGAGCTGTATCCAGGCTTGGTGATCAGGCGGGCGCAGTGCCCCAAAACCTCCAGCGGTCTTACACCAGCAGGCAGCAGGCGGCAGTTGGCAGCTGTGGCCAGGCGGGGATCGGGGCTAACAAACACGTGATCGGGCCAACGCTGCAGCAGCCCCGGATCCAGGTCCAAGCCCAGCCCCCCAAAACTGACCAACACACAGCGATCACGCTCGTCCGGCAACTGCAGCTGCCGGGCCAGGCTGCCCGGCTCAAGCCGGGGGCTGCCGGCGGTAAGACCAATCGCCAGCTCGGGGATTCCCCAGTCGATCGGCATCGCCAGGGGGCAGTGCAGCAGCAGGTCGCCCTGGCGATAGGCCGCCAGGCAGCGAGCGGCCCAGGGGCTGAATTCGGCACCCATCGCTCCGTAGATGGCCTCCCAGCCAAAGCTGGCCAGCCAGATCAGAGGAGCCCCCAGACCGCGGGCCAAGGCCGCTGCCGCTGGGGGCACGTCTGCCAGCACAAGCAGCGGCGTCGCCTGGGCGGCCAGCCAGGCCTGTTCAGCCTCCAGCTGGGCAGGCAGCTCAGCTTCCAGGGCCGATAAGGCGGCCAGGGTTGCCCCAGCATCGGCCCCCAGGGCATCAGCCTGCACCACGCCCACATCCCAGCGAGAGAGGCGGTGTTCAAAGGGCACAGGACCCATGGCGGAGCGCAAAAAGGCTTCAGGCAGGGCCGTGGACAGGACCAGGCGCCAGTGGGGCCGCAGCCCATGCAGGGCGGTTAAAACGGAGGCGGTGCGGGAGCCATGGCCAAAACCATGGGCACTGACGCAGGCATAAATCAGCACGGCGCTAATTCAGGAGCTGGGTTGGGGGCAGTCCAGAGGCGCTCCTCGTAGAGCAGCTCACCACCCAGGCCAAACCAGCGATGGCTGGCGCTCACCACCTCCTGGTCCACCAGCTCAACCCAGCTGAAATGGCGCAGGGCCTGGCCAGCGCCATCGGTGCCGTGGCGGGGAACGCAGGCGCTGTTGATATAGGAGGTGCCTGCCCGGTCGCGACAGAAGCTCTGGCGATGCCCCTGGCCGCGCCTGAGGGCGTGGTGCATGTGACCAAACACCACTAGGGGCACGGGGCGACTGCGGCGGATCTGGCGGATGGCCAGGGCCAGATCGAGATCACCCCAGTCGCAGGCGGGTGGCTTCCAGTCGCGGCCGCAGGGGGAGGCCGCGTCGCTGCCGAGTCCGGAGGGGCCGCTATGGCTAAGCAACACCAAGGGCCAGTCGGGGGGTGCGGTGGCAGCGGCAGCGGTGATCCGATCGGCCGACTCCTGCAAGCTCACCGGCCCAAAAGCAGCATGCACTGCCTGGGAAAGTTTGAAGCCACCGCCAGCTGTGGCCGGTCGGCCCCCCACCACCGCCAGCTCCGGCGGGCTGAGGGCTCGCATTTTCCAGCCGCAATGCACTTCACCCAGCAGATCAATCTGCCGCTGCAGGGTGCGACCGGAGGAGTCTTTGCCGGTGTCGTGGTTGCCGAGGATGCAGGCCACCGGCATGGGCAGTTGGCGCAGCAGGGCCGGAATCCGCTGCTGACCATCGCTGAGGTCGCCCACCACGAGCAGTGCATCGGGGGCAAGGCAATCCAGCAGCGCATGGTCGCTGTGGTCCCAGGCACCGTGCAAGTCTCCGGCGATGGCAATGCGGAGCGTTTTCCCCCCGCCAGATACCGCCATCACTAATGCCTAGGCTCGTGCCATCCTGCATCAGCTGAGGCCGCCGGTTGGTTTTCACCGCCACCCAAAACAACGCACCGCACGACCTGCCCGCCGCGATCAGCGCCCTGAAGCAGGAGCGCAAGGCCGTGATCCTGGCGCACTACTACCAAGACGAAGCCGTTCAGGACATCGCCGACTTCATCGGCGACTCCCTAGAGCTCTCCCGTAAAGCCGCCGCCACCGACGCCGAGGTGATCGTTTTTTGTGGCGTCCACTTCATGGCGGAGACCGCCAAGATCCTCAGCCCGCATAAAACTGTGCTGCTGCCAGATCTAGAGGCCGGCTGCTCCCTGGCGGATGCCTGCCCGGCCGAGGCGTTTGCCGCCTTCCGCGCCGCGCATCCCGACCACATCGCCGTGAGCTACATCAACTGCTCGGCGGCGGTGAAAGCCCTCAGCGACCTGATCTGCACCAGTAGCAACGCGGTGGATCTGGTGAAGCAGCTGCCCGCCGACCGGCCGATCCTGTTTGCCCCCGACCAAAACCTGGGCCGCTGGGTGCAGCGCCAGAGCGGCCGCCAGCTCACCCTCTGGCCAGGCAGCTGCATCGTGCATGAAACCTTCAGCGAACAAGCCCTGCTGCAGCTGCAGCTCGAGCACCCCGAGGCAGAGGTGCTGGCCCATCCCGAGTGCCAGCAACACCTGCTGGATCTGGCCGACTTCATCGGCTCCACCAGCGCCCTTTTGCGTCAAGCAGAGCAGAGCGCCGCTAGCACTTTTATTGTGCTAACCGAGCCGGGGATCTTGCACCAGATGCGGCTGAAGCTGCCCCAAAAGACCTTTTTCGAGGTGCCCGGCGCCGACGGCTGCAGCTGCAACGCCTGCCCCTACATGCGGCTCAACACTCTGGAAAAAGTGTGGCAGTGCCTCGATCTAATGCAACCAGAAATCGTGATGGATGAGGCGCTGCGGCTCAAGGCCTTGGCACCGATCGAAAAGATGCTGGCGCTGAGCCGCTGAGTAGTAGATCAGCGAGGCCAAGTTCCAACACGCAGCTGGCGGTATCAGCGGCTCCGCAGTAGGTAAGCAGCGAATCGCCCTGTTGAATGATGCCGGTTGGAAACAACACGTTCGGCACAAATCCCTGGCGTTCGTACTCCATCTCTGGCGCCAGGATCTGGGCTCCTGAGCTGCGGATCTTCCAGGGTTGATCGAGATCGAGCAGCAGCATTCCCGCCCCGTAGCTGCCGATGCCGCTCTCAGCTTCAGCCTTGTTATTACCGTGATAGATCACCAACCAACCCTCCGATGTGCGGATTGGTGGTGTACCCGCACCGATACGACCGCGATCCCAGCCAGCGCCCGAACCCAGCAGGGGCTGGTGGCTGCCCCAGTGCAGTAGATCGGGTGAGGAGGCCAGCCAGATCTCCGGCCTAGAAAAATCATGGGCAGCAGTGGGCCGATGCAGCGCGAAATACTGGCCACCGATACGCTCGGGGAACAGCACCACATCCTTGTTTTCCGGGCAGAAGATCAGCCCGTGGAAATGGAAGGAGCTGAAATCAGAGGTGGAGGCCAGGGCCGTTGCCGCACCGTGAGGGGATACGGCTACATAGGTGACATAGAAACGACCATCAATTGGTGTGATGCGGGGATCCTCGATGCCATAGGTTTCGCAGGCGAAGCTGGGCCTGATAATTAGCTGCTCGCTGGGATCGATCTGGCGTAAATCGTTGCCACGAACCACGCGCAGGTGGGAGGTGGAGGTTAGCCGCAGCAGGCCCGTTTCCCTGATCTTCACCACCCTGGCGTCGACAACAAGCAGCTCCTGCTCCGCCAGCCAGTCGATCACAATTTTTCCCGCCGCCAGATCCCAGCGCGGCAAACCCACAAAACCCGGCCGAATCTGCCGCGGCGCCTCGGCCACCCTGATCAAAAGCACAACTCCCTGGGCCGTCGCTACGGCGCCTGGATTGAAGGAACCGATAACAGCCATGTCCGGCTGGGAAGGGGCAAGCTGGCCAGGGGTGAGCAGGCAGCTGCTGAACAAACGGGGCCTCATCGGCTGGCTTCAGCCAACTGGGTTGCCGCACAGGCCATAGCCAGGGAGTTGCGCCCATTGACCTCCGTAATCAGTCGTTGATGGGAACGGTCTGCAATCCAAGCAATCTGATCAGCGAACAGCGCCCGCAGAAGCTCACAGTAACGGCGCATCTTCTCGGCCTCTAATCCTGCATGGAGATCGATCTTCTGATAGGTGTCGAAGTTTTTGTGGCGGCCTCGGGCCAGGCGTTTGGAACCGCTATAGCTTTCGAGCACATCGAGCCTGGCATCGGGGAAGATCTGCATCAACCGGCGCGACTGCGCTTCATCCACCACGGCGCGCAGCCGCACCCGAGTAGGCACCCATTCCTCAAGGGTCAACTCACCACGCTCAAACAGCAGCCTGAATTCCTGGCGCTCCAACCGTGCCGGCTGAGTGAAACCGTGATAGAAGTTGATTAGGGCGCCATTGCTATAGCGCACCGAGCACTGCACCTGTTCCTCTATTCCGGAGCCGGGGCGCAGAGTGCGTTGGGAGGATACAACCTCTCCCTGGCCAAGCCAACCTTCGAACAGATCGAAGAAATGCACACCGTGTTCAATGAAGATGCCACCACTTTTGGTGCAATCCCAGAACCAGTGCTCGGCTGAAAGCCCCTCATCGCCGGCCGCATTGTCGAACCAGCCGTGCAAGCACTCACCGATCACTTTTGAGTTGATCAATTGGCTCACGGCCTCAAACAGCGGGTTGTAGCGCTGCATCAGGTTGGCGATGCAGAGGCGATCACCGGCGCGGGCCAGCTGCAACAGCTCATCGGCCTGGGCCAGGTTGAGAGCCAGCGGCTTTTCGCAGATCACATGCTTGCCTGCCTCCAGGGCTGCGCGCACCTGGGTGTAATGGAGGAAGGGGGGCGTAGCGATGTAAACAAGATCGACCTGATCAAGTTGGAGCAGGCACTCCACCTCCATGGTTTCAGCAACTCCAAAACGGCGGCCCATGGCGAGGGCCGCCTCGCGATGGGTGCCAGCCATGGCCACCAGCTCTGCACCCTCAACCTGTAGAAACTGCTGCAGAGCAAACAGACCAAATCCGCCTGCTCCAATGGCGCCGATGCGGATCTTATTCATGGCGTGATAATTAAATCGCGAGCGAGTTCGAGTAGTCGCATCTCCTGAAGGGCCAGGAGGAAGGCCAGGGTTGATTCGGCACCCTGGTTCATGTTCACGCTGTCATCCTGAAGACCGTCGAAACAGCCACCGGTACGTGCGTCATAGAGCGGCAGTTGCAGGTCGTTATCGCCCAGGAACCAGGCGAAAGCTCGCCAGGCTTCGCCGAGCCAGAAGCTATCGCCAGTAGCCGACCAAGCCTCAACGCAGGCCGAAACCGAAGCACAGGCTTCTAGGGGCTGCTGGTCGAACCTGGCCCGCTGCTGGCCTCGGCGGTAGAAACCGTTGGAACCAATCGGCCTGAAATGGCCTGCCTCGGCGGTTTGCTCTGCCATTAACCAGCGCAGGCTAAGTAAACCCACCTCAAGAGCTTCGTTTCGATCCGACCAGCGACCGCTGAGGATCAGGGCGTGCGGTAGTGATGCATTGTCATAACTGAGCACAGGCTCAAACCAGGGCCATTGATCGCCGCTGTTTTGATGGAAGGCAACCAATAACTGATCGGTGAGGGTATCGCGCATCAGATCAACGGTTCGATCGCCACTCAGCTTGCGCAGATACTCATGGATGGCCTTGAGCCCAAGGGCCCAAGCCCGCGGACTCTTTGTTTTAGTAACCGATGGCAAGGCCATCTGAAACAGATCCACTGCCCAGTGGCGCAAATCATTGCGGCGGGAGCGGCCCACACAGGCAGCCAGAGCCAGCAAAGTGCGACCGAGGCAATCATCTGAGCCATCTGCATCGAGCCAGGTGCGCTCAAAACTCATGAAATTATGAAATCGACACGTTTCTGGAACGTAGGCATAATTAATAAACGATGCGTAACAAGTTGCCAGTGCCTCTACATCCGGCGTGGCGTCACCCGATTCCTCCAGCAACACAAGCAATTGCAGGGCACGAACATTGTCGTCGGTGCAATATCCTTCCTTGAAATTGGGAAATGTGTATTTTGCGTGCTGATAAATACCAGTGGAATCCGAGATTCTCTTCAGGTGCTCAAGCCGCAAGGCTGGCAGCTCCCGCGGTTCCTGCTCAAGGGGCTTAATCGGGGAGTGCAGCACCACTCCGTTACCGCGCTCAAGCCTGGCTCGCTCAAAGGAGCTTTCGTATAGCTCGGCCACCTGGCTCCAGATCATGCCTCTGCCCAGCAAGTAGGCCTGCTTACGCATGGCATGGCGACGCACGTCATCGGTTAGTAAACCGATCAGAGCTTCGGCAATCGCCTCACTTTCCCGAAACGGGACCAGCACACCCCGGCCATCAGCAAGCAGCTCTTCTGCATGCCAGTAAGGGGTAGAGATCACGGCCTTGCCGCAACCGAAGGCATAGGAGAGGGTTCCGGAGGTGATCTGATCGCGGTTGAGATAGGGAGTGATATAGATATCTGCAACACCAAGAAAATCTTTCAGCTCTTCAGCCCCCACAAAGCGGTTGTAGAAGATCAGCTGCTTTCTCACCCCAAGCTCAAGGGCGAGCCGCTCAAGACTTAGGCGATAAGTTTCCCCTTGCTCGCGCAGCAAGTGGGGATGGGTGGCACCCAAAACAATGTAAACAATCTCGGGAAACTCCCTAACCACCTCAGGTAGGGCACGGATGACGTTTTCAATCCCTTTGGCAGGCGAGATAAGCCCAAAGGTAAGCAGAACCTGTTTACCTTCAACACCAAACTGATCCTTGTAATAATTGGGATCTACGAATGGCATGTCTGGCACACCATGGGGAATCACATCGAGACGATCTGGTTCCAACCCATAGATTTCCTCAAGAATCCGTCGCCCCCGCTCACTCATCACGATGATCCGCGTTGAAAGTGCGGCCAGCTCCTTCATCACATGCATCTGTTCGGTGCTGGGCTCCTCCAGGATTGTGTGCAGCTGGGTAACCACAGGGATATGGACATGGCGAAGCAGCGTGAGGATATGGCTGCCAGCCGGACCGCCATAGATACCGAACTCGTGCTGGAGGCAGATCACATCGGTATCGGTGAGATTCAGGAAATCGGCAGCACGGCGATAGCTGCGTAGATCCTGCTCAGCGATTTCAAAACGAACTTCAGGGGGATAGGCGTAGCCTTCCGGCAAATCGTTAACCGCTACGACGAAGCATTCGTTGTCGGCCGCGTCATTGGAGAGTGCTTTATAAATGGATTGCGAAAAGGTGGCGATTCCGCATTTGCGTGGCAAATAGTCGCCAACGATAGCAATTTTTCGAGTAGATCGTAGTTTCAAGAATATCGCTCCAGCGGGTTGGCCTTTAATTCCTTCAACAACTCCTCAACCGACACCGTGGCAAAACTCGTTGACTGGTCGCTCATGGCGTAGGGAATGATTAGCTTATCAGCATGGATCAACGATCCACAACTATAAACAACATTCGGAACATACCCCTCCCTTTCCTCCTGGGTGGGCTCGAGCAGGGGCTCCCTGAGGCGGCCGATAACCTGGCTAGGGTCGTTGAGATCGAGCAAAATCGCGCCGATTGTGTATCGCCGCATTGCTCCAACACCATGGGTCAGCACCAGCCAGCCAGCTTCGGTTTCGATTGGAGAGCCACAGTTGCCAATCTGAACGAACTCCCAGGGGTAGGTGGGTCGCATCAAAATACGCTTTTCGTACCAGAAGTGCAGCTGGTCTGAATACATCAGATAGATATTCTCTCCATCCTGTCTGGATAGCATAGCGTAAGAATCTCCCAGTTTTCTTGGGAAAAGAGCCATGCCCTTATTTGCTACTTCTGGGCCGTTTAATGTGCTTATCTTGAACTGGGTAAAATCTTTGGTTTCCAACAACTGGGGGAAGACAAGCTGGCCATCATAGGCGCTATATGTCGCATAATAGGTAGTCTGCCCGTCTTCCTCAAAGGCAACAAATCGTGCATCTTCAATGCCTCGCCTTTCGGTGGGAGAAGTGGGGAATATAGCCCGCTCCGAGCAGTCATCACCTGTGTCAAAGCTAAGCTCGTAATTAGCGCGCGCCAGCGATAGCACGCCCTCCAATATATGCGCGCTGTCTATATTGGCGAGACGATCACTGCGCAGGGCCTGGTTGGTGAGCTCCGTGAGTTTCTCAAAGCTGAAAAAATCAGGCAGCTGATCCATCAGCCGCTGAGCAAGACGCGAAAGCAAGCCCATCTCAACAAGCTTTCGCTCGAAAAGATGCTTGTCATAGCTTGGGTTTTCATGAACATCAGCAGCTGCTACAAAGGGGCTCGGCTGATCTAGGGCGATGTCTCCCTGTCGGTTGATTACGCCAGTGCGAAAAACAATTGATGAGATATGGCCTTCGCCAGTGGCCCGTAGGCTCAGCAGAAAGCGCATACTGCCTTTTTCTAGCCCCGACTGATCCGGATGCCGCACGATCGATGGATTGAATAGAGCCGCCGCTTCAAGGGAATATTCCAGCGTGAAATAGGCGCCGATGAGCAGCCTCTCGCAGCGGTTCAGGGGCCGATCGGTGATCAGATGCTCACTCACATGATCGAAACGACTTAGCAGGAAGGCCTGCAACTTTTCATGGCGGCCTTCAAAGCTCTCCAACATGATGGCAGCTTCACGCTCCGCCTCGGAACGGCTAAGGGCCGTGACCCGAGCAACAATTCGTTGAATGCGTTCCCTGCCGCTCGTTTCGAAGGCCCTTAAAAATACCCGCGCAGGGTCCGGTCGAATTTGAATATTTGTTCTACTAACTTGAAGCACCATCCCTTATGCCCTGCCTGGGAAATAAAAAAGCTAGAAATTTTGACCTTTTATCGTCTTTCGACACCTTCCATTTTTGTACGCTAGTCCAGCCTCGGCCAGGTCGAGCACAGGCCCGTCCCGGCGAGTATTGGGCGGTGGGCGCCAGCGAAGCAATCCTGCACCGTATCGGCGAGGCCCGGATGTCCTTCCACCTGGCGGATTCCTGCCCGGCCGAGGCGCTTGCCGCCTTCCGCTCCGTGCATCCCGACCACATCGCCGTGAGCTACATCAACTGCTCGGCGGCGGTGAAAGCCCTCAGCAACCTCATCTGCACCAGTAGCAACGCGGTGGATCTGGTGAAGCAGCTGCCGGCAGGGCGTCGTTCCTCCAACGAGAGTAAGGTTTAAGGGCGGTTTTTCCTCCATTATTCACGCGATTCTGCGTGATCAGAACCGCAAAGGAACATTGGATATCGTCGTCCCGTGATTTCAAGACATCTGGCCTGGTGGACCGTTCCGTGCGGTTTGATCACGGCCCTGGTGGTGCATCAACAGGCTGCCAAAGGGATGGCCTTCTTCCTCGGGCTTCCGATCTGGGTGTTGGTGTTCATCGGCCTGCAGGTAGGCCTCACCATGGCTGCCGTATGGATCGCACGGTCATGAGCATCACGGCTCTATCGGCGCTGGTCGGCTTGACCCTGTACTTACTGGCCCTCCTGTGGCTCGGGACCAGGGGTATGGCAGCACAGAAAGTCAATACCGATGCATATTTCCTGGCGGACCGACGTCTGCAGACAGGCGTGTTGTTTTTCACCCTGATCGCCACCAATCTCAGCGCCTTCTTCTTCCTCGGCTTCGCCGGGGCGGGCTATCGGATCGGGATCGCCTATTTCCCGATGATGGCGCTGGGCACGGGCGTTGCTGCTCTGAGCTTTGGCAGCATGGGCTGCAGGGTGCGAAGGATCACTAGAAAACACAACCTGATAACGCCATCCGAACTGATCGGTCACTTGCTACCAGGGGAAGGACCACGCTTGCTGGTTTTCCTAGTGATGGTGTTCTTCACACTGCCCTATCTAGCCTTGCAACCTCTGGGCGCTGGCTATCTGCTGGAGAGCCTCACCGGCGGTGCCGTGCCGTTTGCCGTGGGTGCCGGACTGCTCACGGTGGTGATCGTGCTCTATGTGGTGGTTGGCGGTATGCGCGCCGTGGCGTCCACCGATGTGCTGCAGGGGGTGCTGATGTTCCTGCTGATGCTGCTGGCCTTTGCAGCCGTGGCCCATGGCTTGGGCGGGGTGCCGCAGGCCAACCGGGCGCTGCTGGCGCAGCAGCCCACCCTGTTCTCTGGTGCTGGACTGCAAGGCTTCTTTACGCCGCAGATGTTTGCCAGCTATCTGTTGCTCTGGCCGCTGTGCCTGCCGATGTTCCCGCAGATGATGATGCGGTTCTTCGCAGCGGGGGATGACCGTTCGTTGAAACAATCGATGGTGCTGTATCCGGTGGTGGCTGGGGTGATGTTCATCTGCCCCGTGCTGATCGGGATGTGGGGCCATCTGGCCTTCCCGGATCTGGCGGGCCGCGCCGCTGATCAGGTCATGCCGCTGATGCTTGAACGCTTTAGCCCGCAGTGGCTCACGGGTCTGGTGATTGTGGGGGCGCTGGCTTCGTTCATGTCAACCCTGGATTCCCAGTTGCTCGCCCTTTCGTCGATGGTGACCCGCGATCTCTACTGCCGCTATTGGCGCCCGCAGGCCTCGCTGGGAGAGCAGGTGCGCGTGGGCCAACTGGCGGTGGTCGCCTTGGCAGTTGCCGGATTCGCCATCGCCCTCCGTCCTCCGGATGCCTTTTTGTCCCTGGCGACCCACGCCTTCTCAGGTCTGGCCGTGCTCTTCCCCATGCTGGTTGGTGCGGTCTATGGCCTGCGCTGGTCTGTTACCGGAGCCATTGTGTCCGTGGTGGGGGCAGAAGCGGTTCTGTTCGGTCTGGCCATCGGTTGGATCCCGGAATCGATTCAAGCCGGCTATCTGCCACTGATACCGGCACTAGCTGTTGCCTGCGGCGTTCTGGCCTTCGATCTTGTCATTGGCCTATGGCGGCAGGGTGGGGCTGCAGGGCGATAGAGCAGTTGAAACTTCGCTGGGGCGCGTTCCTAAGATCGGCAAGAAGGCTATTGGCCACCCATGCGCACCGCCAGCTTCGCCAATGGCGACTCCATGCCCCTGCTGGGGCTGGGCACCTGGAAATCGGCTCCGGGTGAAGTGGGAGCCGCGGTGCGGGAAGCCATCCGGCTCGGCTACCGCCACATCGACTGTGCCAGCGTCTACGCCAACGAGCCGGAGGTGGGCGCGGCAATCCGCGGCGCCATCGAGGCCGGCGAGGTGAAGCGGGAGGAGCTGTGGATCACCTCCAAGCTCTGGTGCAACGCCCACGGGCGCGACAACGTGGAGCCGGCCCTGCGCCGCACCCTCCAGGATCTGGGCCTGGAGTGGCTCGATTTGTACCTGATCCACTGGCCGGTGCCGATCAAACCGGGTGTGGCCTTTCCGGCCAGCGGCGATGACCTGCTGCAACCAGAGCAGGTGCCGCTGGGATCCACCTGGGAGGGGATGGAAGCGGCCTTGGAGGCGGGCCTCACCCGCCATATCGGCGTGAGCAATTTTTCCAGCCGCAAGCTGCGCCAGCTGCTGGCCAACTGCCGGATCCGTCCGGAGCTGAATCAGGTGGAACGGCACCCCCTGCTGCAACAACCAGCCCTGGTGGCCGACTGCGCGGCCGAGGGCGTTCACATCACCGCCTATTCACCGCTCGGCTCCCAGGACCGGCCAGCCGCCCTCAAGGCCGCTGATGAACCGGTGCTGCTGGAAAACCCGGTAATCGGCGCTATCGCCGCGGAGCTTCGCTGCAGCCCGGCCCAGGTGCTGATCGCCTGGCAGCTGCAGAGCGGCATCTCCACCATTCCCAAGTCGGTGAGTCCAGCGCGGCTGCAGGAAAACCTGGCGGCAGCGGCGATCACACTCACGCCGGCCGATCTAGAACGGATTGCTGCACTGGATCAGCAGCTCCGCCTGGTGGATGGCTCGTTCTGGCTGCTGGAGGGCAGCCCCTGGACGCTGCAGACCCTCTGGGACGAAGACTGATCAGCTCTTACCAGGGGCTATTCGCAGTCGATGATGCAGAGATTGCCGGCACCGGCTCCTGGCACCGCATCGAGATTGATGCGGTGCCAGGAGCTCACAAAACGGCCTCCATGGTGCACGGCCAGGGCCAGGAGATAGGCATATGTGATCTGGCGTGGCCCCAGCAGGCGCTCCCAGCAGATGACTGGGATCGCGGCAGGCTTCTGCCAAGCGTTCAGCCACCAGGGCGGCGGGCTGAGCGTTGGGGTAGGCCGGCTGGGCCCTGATCCAGCAAGGCGATCACCACGTTGATGTCGAGCAGGGCGTGAGCCATCAGAGGCCCGCCTCATCCCGCAGGCGGTCAATCACGTCGTTGGTCACCACCTGGCCGCTGGCAGGGAACGGCCGAAAACACGCTAAGCCAGGTACTTGAGCCGCAGGGGGCTGGGCTGAATCGCCAGTGCCATTGAGGGCGGCGCGCAGCAGCTGCGACACCATCTGACCAGCCGAGGTGCCTTGACGGCGCGCGACCTCCTTAGCCGCCAGCACGTCGTATTCGATATCCAGCGTGGTGCCCATCAGGGCCCATCCCACCAGATTTCATGATTTCATGATTTCATTTTTACATCAAAGAATCAGCGCATCACAGCATCAAGGTCAACGGCAAGGGGCATGGTGAGGGGTGAGGTGCGAGTGGAGAGATCCCGGATGATCACGCAGGTCGTCACCTGAGCCGAACAGCCAAACTGGACCCATGCCTCTCCCCCCCGGCAGCCTGCTGGAGCACACCCCCCAGGGGCTCTACTGC
This sequence comes from Cyanobium sp. NIVA-CYA 375, assembly GCF_056108345.1. Lineage (NCBI taxonomy): Bacteria > Bacillati > Cyanobacteriota > Cyanophyceae > Synechococcales > Prochlorococcaceae > Cyanobium > Cyanobium sp. NIVA-CYA 375. Next base: position 95,273 of record NZ_JBSYHW010000003.1, read on the forward strand.
CGGGCGGCGGCGGCCTGGATAGACCCCGTGGGGCCGGTGCCGCGGGCGCTGATCACCCATGCCCACGCCGACCACGCCCGGCCGGGCTGCGGCGAATACTGGGCGGTGGGCGCCAGCGAAGCGATCCTGCGCCAGCGCCTGGGGGCCACGATCAACCTGCTCCCGGCGGACTACGGCCAGGCTCTCCGCATCGGTGACGCCCGGGTGTCGTTTCACAGTGCGGGCCACGTGCTCGGCAGCGCCCAGATCCGGCTGGAGGCGGGCGACGAGAGCTGGCTGGTGAGCGGCGACTACAAACGCTGCGCAGACCCCAGCTGCGCCCCGTTTGAGCCGGTGCAGGCAGACGTATTTATTACTGAGGCGACCTTCGGCCTGCCGATCTATCGCTGGCGGAGCGGCGCCGAGGTGGCCGGCGAGATCCTGCGCTGGTGGCAGGCGGCGCAGGAGCGGCCCTCGATCCTGTTTGCCTATGCCTTCGGCAAGGCCCAGCGGCTGCTGGCCGAACTCGCCGCCATCGGTGTTAGCGATGAGATCCTGCTGCATGGCGCCGTGGAAGCGTTGATGCCGGCCTACCGGGAGGCGGGGGTGCGGCTGCCGCCCACCCTGCCGGTGAGCGCAATCGCCAAGGGGGAGTCGCTCGCTGGCCGCCTCGTGATTGCGCCGCCCTCAGCCCACCGCTCGCTGTGGATGAAGCGCTTCAAGCTGCCGCAAACGGCTTTTGTGAGCGGCTGGATGGCGGTGCGCGGCGCCCGCCGCCGCCGCGGCTATGAGCGCGGCTTCGTGCTGAGCGACCACGCCGACTGGCCCGGTTTAATCCAGAGCGTGCAGCAGAGCGGCGCCCGCCAGGTGTATGTGACCCACGGCAACAGCGACGGCCTGGCCCGCTACCTGAGCGAGGTGGAGGGGATCAGCGCCGAGCCATTGGAGGGGCAAAGCAGGCCATGATCAGCGGCGAGCGCCCAATCCCCAACCGTGCTGCCGCAACTCCAAACAACAACAGCTAAGGGGCGAACTCTCAACCTCTGCAGCGGCCTTGGCTTCGCTTTGCTGACGCTGCTGGCCCCGCCCCCCGGCGCCCTGGCCCAGCCAGCCAGAACCATTCCCCTGCCGGAGCGCGAGGGCCAGACGCTGCTGTTGCAGAGCGTCGACCGCGCCGACTACGGCCCGTTGGCCGAACAGTTCCTCACCCAGGCCAACCTGGCCTACTGCGGCGTGGCCAGCATGGTGATGGTGCTCAACAGCCTGGCGGTGCCGGCTCCGGCGGCGGCGGGTTACGGCAGCTATCGCTTCTGGACCCAGCAGAATGTGTTTGAGTCTGCAAGCACCCAGGCAGTGCTGGCCCCCGAGCTTGTGGCCCGCCAGGGCATGACCCTGGAGCAATTGCGGGCCCTACTGGCCAGCCATGGGCTGCAGGCCCGGGCCATCCACGGCGACCGACTCAGCCAGGCCCAGTTCCGCCTGCTGTTGCGCAGCAACCTCAGTGATCCCTCTGATCGACTGCTGGTGAACTACGACCGCCAGGCCCTGGGGCAGGCCGGCGGCGGCCACATTTCGCCGATAGCCGCCTATCACGCTGCCACGGATCGGGTGCTGATCCTCGATGTGGCGCGCTACCGCTATCCCTCGGTGTGGGTGCCCTTGGCCGATCTCTGGCAGGCCATCCGCAGCACCGATAGCAGCTCCGGCCGCAGCCGCGGCTTGGTAGTGGTTAGGCGCATCTGAGAGCCATGCGCCGCTTTGCCGCCCTCTACACAGCACTGGATGGCAGCGGCGGCTCCAATGCCCGGGTTGAGGCCCTGGTTGCCTACTTCAGCGAGGTGGATGCCGCCGATGCCGCCTGGGCCCTGCATGTGCTGCTGGGCAAGCAGGGCAAACGCCTGATCACCGGCCGGCGCCTGCGCCAGATCTGCCTGGAGGGTTCCTCGCTGCCGGAGTGGCTGTTTGACGACTGCTACGCCCACGTGGGCGATTCAGCCGAAACGATCGCCCTGCTATGGCGCCAGGTGGCTCCCGAAAGCCCAGACGTCCCAGCGGAGGGTGACCCCGCCGGCGCACCACTGCACTACTGGATGGAGCAACTGCTGCCCGCCGCCGCTGGCCTAGAGAGCGACGCCCAGGCCGACGCGGTGCGGCGGCTGTGGTGGGGCCTGGCTGGCGGCGAGCTGCTGGTGGCCAACAAGCTGCTCACCGGCGGGCTGCGGGTGGGTGTAGGGCAAGGGCTGGTGCTGCGGGCGCTGGCCCAGCTGAGCGGACTGGAGGAAGCGCTGCTGCAGCACCGGCTGATGGGCGGCTTCCGCCCCAGTGCCAGCGCCTACGAGGCGCTGCTGGCGCCGGCCGGTGAGACCGATGCGGTGCCGAGCCGCCCCTATCCCTTCTTCCTGGCCTCGCCGCTGGAGGTTGGGGTTGCTGGCGAGCACAGCGGTAGCCCCCTACCCGGCCCGGCCACGGCGTGGTTGACGGAGTGGAAATTTGACGGCATCCGCGGCCAGCTGATCCGACGCGCCGGCCAGGGCTTCCTGTGGAGCCGCGGCGAGGAGTTGATCAATGGCGCCTTCCCCGAGCTGGTGGTCGCCAGTGCGGCGCTACCGGAGGGCACGGTGCTCGACGGCGAAATCCTGGTGTGGCTAGCTGAGGCCGAGCAGCCGGCACCCTTTGCGCAGCTGCAGCGGCGCCTGGGCCGCAAGGCACCAGGCCGCAAACTTCTGGCCGAGTGCCCCGCCAGCTTCGTGGCCTACGACCTACTCGTGCGAGCGGGCGACGACTGGCGCCCCAGACCCCTAAGCCAGCGCCGGGCAGCCCTGGAGGAGCTGCTCCAGGCACTTCCTGAAGCGGCAGCCACTTCTGAAACCGGGCTCCTGCGCCTCTCGCCCCGCCTACCCCTAACGGGCTGGGAGCAACTGGAGCCACTGCGCCTGCAGGCCGCCAGCGCCGCCGCCGAAGGACTGATGCTTAAACAGCTCGACTCGCCTTATTTGGCCGGCCGCAAGCGGGGCCATTGGTGGAAACACAAGCGCGAGCCCTACAGGCTCGATGCGGTGCTGCTCTATGCCCAGGCGGGCAGCGGCCGCCGGGCAAACTTGTTTACTGATTACACCTTCGGGCTGTGGGATGGCGCCCCCGGCAAGGGCTCGGCCCAGCTGGTGAGCTTCGCCAAGGCCTACTCCGGCCTCAACGACGCTGAGATCACGGCGCTGGATCGCTGGATCCGTAGCCACACCACCGAACGCTTCGGGCCAGTGCGGGCAGTGGAGCCGCTGCAGGTGTTTGAGCTGGCCTTCGAGGGGCTGCAGCGCTCCAGCCGCCATAAAAGCGGCATCGCCGTGCGCTTCCCCCGCATCGCCCGCTGGCGCCAAGATAAGCCGGCCAGCGAAGCCGACACGCTGGCTATTGCCCTGGAGCTGCTGAAGGAGTGAGGAGTGAGGTATGGCACTAAAAATATATAAAGCAATATGTAGGCACAATTAGGCCGGCAGAGCAATATCAAACCTAAAATGATGATGCGAGTGATGCGCCAAGATGGGCGTGCTTCTAGGAACAGGTAGTTATCGGATCCGCATAAGATCCAGCCCCAAGACGCGGCAATAGGAAGAAACCCAGCCTGCACAGGGCTGCTAGCAGTTGCTGGCAAGATGGGCTGAGCTGCTTAGGCTGAACGAAGAGAATGGGGCAGCTTGGTTACCGGAGCCGCCCATTCAGAGTTCGAAGGATCGCGGCTTCGCCCACGGGATGGCGCCAATGCCCTTGCCTTGCCTTTCCGTAGCCATAGGGCTACATTGGGTAGGTGATTTCACTCCTTCGCACCGATGAGTTCGCGCGTTGGCTCAGGGGCCTTCGGGATCTGAGGGCCAAGGCGATCGTGCAAGCCAGGGTTGAGCGCCTCATTAGCGGCAATCCAGGCGATGTACGCCCCGTAGGCGCTGGAGTATCTGAGCTGCGGATTAATTTTGGCCCTGGTTACAGAGTCTATTTTCAGCAAAGAGGTGCTGTGTTGAT